>NZ_JAKMAY010000221.1:0-9824 GCF_022015835.1 Streptomyces sp. ICN903
CCCCGGACGACACCCCCTTCGCCCCCGAGACCACCGACGAGCAGCACGCCGACGGCTACCGCCGCCGCACCGTCCTGTTCAACCTGACGCGCCTGAGCCGGGTACGCGCGCTGATGCTGGTGCCGGACGGTCAGGGCCCGCACCCGACGGTGCTGCTGCTGCACGACCACGGCTCGCGGTTCGACATCGGCAAGGAGAAACTCGTACGGCCCTGGTACGACCGGGAGCGCCTGGCCTCGGCCCGCGCCTGGGTCGGCAGATGCTTCGGTGGGCGCTTCGTCGGTGACGAACTCGCCCGCCGGGGCTGGGCCGTACTCGCCGTCGACGCCCCCGGCTGGGGCGACCGCTCGGGACTGACGTACGAGAGCCAACAGGCGCTCGCCGCCAACCTGTTCAACCTCGGCTCCTCACCGGCCGGCCTCATGGCCCGCGAGGACCAGCGCGCCGCCGCCTTCCTCGCCTCCCTTCCCGAGGTGGACGCGGGACGGATCGCGGCGCTGGGCTTCTCCATGGGCGCCTACCGGGCCTGGCAGGCGGCCGCCCTCTCCGGCCACATCCGCGCGGCGGTGGCCGCCTGCTGGATGACGGGGCTGAAGGAGATGATGGTCCCGGGTGACAACGCCCTGCGCGGCCAGTCCGCCTACTTCATGCTCCACCCGGGCCTCGCACGCCACCTGGACATCCCCGACGTGGCGAGTATCGCCGCGCCCAAACCGCTCTACCTGACGGGCGGTTCGGACGACCCGCTGTTCACCGCCGCCGGGGTGGAGGCGGCGTACCGCAAGCTGCGCGCCGTCTGGCGCTCCCAGCACGCGGAGGACCGCCTCCACACGGAGACCCGCCCGGGTCTCGGCCACGTCTTCACCCCCGGCGTGCAGGACGACGCCTTCGCCTGGCTGGACGCCTGGGCGGGACGCCCCGGGCAGCCTGAACGGCCCGGAAGGCGGGAACCGGAGCGGTAGCGGTCAGGTCCGGGACGCCCCGTGCCCGGCGGCGACACGGCGCCCCACGGCGGGCGGGGGCAGCGGGGCGATCTCCCGCTCGAAGAACTCCGTGAACTCCTCGCCGCGCTCGTAGAGCGCGTCGAAACCGGCCGCCGTCTCGGCGATCAGCGCCGGATCGGCGTAACGCCTGGCGCCCGCCGCGTCCCCGTTCTCGTAGACCACCTCGTACATGCTCCGGTCCCCGAGGATCACGACCTCTGGCACGGGCCTCTCGCGCTCGACCTCCGCGATGGCGCGGGCGTCGATCGCCCTGATCTCGTCGCCCAGTTCCACCTTGAGGCGGAGGACGAAGAACTCCCACTGCACATACGGGGTGACGGGGAACTCCACCACCCGCAGGCGGCGCTGCCGGACCCCGAGGCGTTCCGCTTCCCGCAACTGCCGCGTATAGGCCTCGCGTTTCTCCTCGACGAGGGACAGGGCCTTCTCCCACTCCCCGGAATCGAAGGCCTCCCAGCTCGGGAAGCCGCGTTCCCTGAAGTGCTGGCCGCGCTCGAGCTTCCTCAACTCCCGGATCCCGATCTCGAAGACGCGGTAGAAGTCCTCGTGGTACTTCTTCCGGTCGAGGCGCACTGATTCACCTGCCGGGAACGATTCAAACATTGGGGATATCCGGTTTCGCCGCGATCATCATGCTCCTGGGGATGACCACCAGCCGCTCGTCGGCTCCGATCGACACACCGGCCGGCAGGTTCTTTCCGAGTGATTCCGTGAGGTCCCGTCCGATGACGGCGATGTCCCCGTTCCCGAGCTCCCAGATGTCGGGACAGTCGGGGTTGTCCGTGGTCACCCCTAACTCCTGAGGGGACTTGCCGATCCTCCTCCTGAAACCGGTTCCGGCATCGGCTTCCCAGGGCCTGTCCACAGCTGCCACCCCTCCGGCCGGATCCAGTGCCCGGCCACGCTGACCAGCGCAAACGCGGCAACTGTAGTGAGGGAAAACGGCTTGAGGAACATGCTTTCGGGCCAACCGGCGGGAAGCGGTTCCGGAGCCTCCATGCGGCCGCGGCCTCATCCGGCGCCCCGAAGAGAAGCGCACGCCATGAGGTGCGGGGCCGAAGTGCGCCGTGGGCGCGGTCGCGGTTGGCGGGAGTCCGGTGCACGCGGCGGCTGTCGTCGGTGTCATGCGTCCACCGTGCCGGGCCGCCGGCGCCCCACGCCACGATGGCGGCGCGTACAGGCTGGCGTGTACGGGCGGTGGCCCCGCGGCGTACGAGCACCCGGCCCCTACGACCTCGTTGGACATGTACGACGCATCCACGACATGTGCGACGAGGGGGCCACTCATGGCGAACATCGACGGCGGACCCGGGACGTCCGACAGCCTGAAGACCTTCGGGGCGGTACTCAAGGTCTTCCGCGAGCGCGCCGCGCTGACCCGGGAGCAGCTCGCGGAGGAGGTGATCTACTCGCCGCACACGATCAGTTCGATCGAGCAGGGCCGCCGTATGCCGCCCGAGGACTTCGTCGAGCGGGCGGAGGAGATCCTGGACGCCTTCGGCGTCCTGCGTGTGGCGGCGCGGAACGTGGCGCGGCAGCCGGGACTGGCGGCGTGGTTCCGGCTGTGGGCGCAGCTGGAGAAGACAGCGGTGACCCTGTGCATCTACGAGTGCCGGGTGGTGCCCGGCCTGCTCCAGACGGAGGCGTACGCGCGGGCGGTCATGCTCGACGTCCCGCCGCCGCCCACCGAGAAGGAACTGGCCGAGCGGATCGCCGCGCGGCTGGCGCGCAAGGAGCTGCTGCGGCGCGAACCGCCGATTGCGCTCAGCTTCATCATCGAGGAGGCGGTGCTGCTGCGCCGCACCGGCGGGGACGAGGTCACACGGGAGCAGCTCGACCACCTCATCGAGTGCGCGCGGCTGTGGAACGTCGAGATCCAGATCATGCCGCTGCGCCAGCCCCACCACGCGGGCACGGACGGCCCGATGCAGCTGATGGAGACGCGGGAGCACAGGTGGATCGGATACGCGGAGGGGCAGCAGACCGGCCAGCTCGTAGCCGGGCCGAAAGACGTCAGCCTCATGCAGATGCGCTATGCCAGGATGCGTTCGCAGGCCCTGTCCCCGGCGGACTCGGTCGAACTGTTGAAGCGGATGCGAGGAGAGCTATGAGCAGCGCCGGCAGCGAGCTGAACTGGTTCAAGAGCAGCCACAGCGGTTCCCAGGGAGATAGTTGCGTGGAGGTCGCCTACCGGCCCGGAGCCGTGCACGTCCGCGACTCCAAGGAGGAGGGCGGTCCGGTCCTCGCCGTCTCCCCGGCCGCATGGGAGGACTTCCTGGGCCGCGCCGCCCGCTGAGGGGTGCGGCCGGGGCGTTCGGCAGGGTGCCCGCTCGGGGCCTTCGCGGTGCCGCCCGCGGCTGGCCGCCGCCGTCAGGGCCGGGGCGTGCCGGGCCGGGGCCGTGAGCGGAAGGTGCGGCGGTAGGTGTCCGGGGGCACGCCGATCGTGCGGTTGAAGTGTCGGCGCAGCGTCGTGGCGGTGCCCATGCCGGTGGCCGCCGCGACGGTCTCGACGCTCTCGTCGGTCGTCTCCAGCAACTCCTGGGCGCGGCGGATCCGCTGGATTAGCAGCCACTGCAGCGGGGTGGTGCCGGTCGCGGCCCTGAAGTGGCGGCCCAGGTTGCGCGAACTCATCCGTGCCCGGCGGGCGAGATCCTCCACGGTCAGCGGCCGGTCGAGCCGTTCGAGCACCCAGGGGAGCAGTTCGGCGAGGGGGTGTTGCGCCGGAGCGGGCACCGGTGTGGTGACGAACTGGGCCTGCCCGCCGTCCCGTTGCGGCGGTACGACCAGACGGCGGGCGACCGCGTTGGCGACCGACGAGCCGTGGTCGAGGCGGACCAGGTGCAGGCACAGGTCCATGGCCGCCGCCTTGCCGGCGGAGGTGAGCACATGGCCGTTGTCCACGTAGAGGACGTCCGGGTCCACCTCGATTCGCGGGTAGCGGGTGGCCAGAGCCCGGGTGTGGGCCCAGTGCGTGGTCGCGCGCAGTCCGTCCAGCAGGCCCGCGGCGGCCAGCACGAAGGCGCCCGTGCACAGTGAGACCAGGCGTGCGCCCGCATCGTGGGCCGCGCGCACCGCGTCCACCAGATCGGCGGGCGGCTCCTCGTCGACATCGGCCCAGCCCGGGACGATCACGGTGCCGGCGAGGGGGAGCCGGTCGAGGCCGTGGTCGGGCGAGAGCAGGAACCGGCCCGCCCGTACCGGGCCCGGCCCGCAGACGGCGAGGTCGTACCAGGGGCCCGCCACACCGACCGGAGCGGCCTCGAAGACCTCGTACGCCAGGGCCAGTTCGAAATGAAGCATTCCGTCGGTGACGGCCAGGGCGACAGTGTCCACGTCCGGAATTGTACGGGGCGTGTCGTTCCGGACACTCGTGCGGGATGTCCGGCCCCGACAGGATGGCCACGACGGAACACGGTGGATCATTCGAGTACGGGGGGACCCATGGGATCGGGATCCGAGGTGGCGGTGTACGGCGCGTACGGGCACACCGGGCGCTTCGTGGTGGAGCGGCTGCGGGAGCGCGGGTTCGTCCCGGTCCTCTCCGGCCGTGACGCCGACAGGCTGAAGGCGATGGTGGCGGAGTCCGGATCCGGAGCGGACACCCGCCCCGCATCGGTCGACGACGCCGTCTCGCTCGACCGCGCGCTGGCCGGCACGGCGGCCGTGATCAACTGCGCCGGGCCCTTCGCCACGACCGCCGCCCCCGTGATCGAGGCGGCACTGCGCGCCGGGATCCCGTATGTGGACGTGGCGGCCGAGATCGAGGCCAACGCCGACACGTTCGCGCACTTCGGTGAGCGAGCCCGAGCCGCGGGAGCGGTGGTCGTCCCCGCCATGGCCTTCTACGGCGGCCTCGGCGACCTGCTGGTCACCGCCGCGATGGGCGACTGGACGGCGGCCGACGAGGTGCACATCGCGTACGGGCTGAGCGGATGGCGTCCCACCGCCGGAACGCGCGCCGCGGGCGCGGTCTCCAGACAGCGGCGCGGCGGCCGACGCGTCCGCTACGCGAACGGACGACTGGAGTACCGCCACGACGCCCCGCCCGCCCTTGAGTGGACCTTCCCCGAGCCGCTGGGCACCCGGGCCGTCATCGGGGAGTTCACGATGGCCGACGTCGTCACCGTTCCCAGCCACCTGCCCGTCCCCGAGGTGCGTACGTACATGACGGTCGAGGCGGCCAGGGACGTGTCGGCTCCCGACACCCCCGCACCGACCGCGGCCGACGAGCACGGGCGGTCCGCGCAGACCTTCCTCGTCGACGCCGTCGTACGCTCCGGCGGCGTCGAACGGCGCGCCGTGGCCAGGGGCCGGGACATCTACGCCGTCACCGCGCCGCTCGCCGTGGAGGCGGTCGACCGCATCCTCACGGGACGGACCAGGACGGTCGGTGTCGCCTCCGCCGGAGCGGTCTTCGACGCGCCGGACTTCCTGCGCGCGCTGTCCCCGCACATCACCCTGGACCCCGCCCGTGACGGGCGGTCCGCGCCGCTCGCCGAGGAGTGCGGCCGGGCCGTTCGGTAGGGTGCCCGTCCGGGGAGGGCACGGACGGGCACCCACGGCCGCACAGCGCGTCCCATGACCACGGACGCGGGCACCGCCTTCCGGCCCCGACCCCGCGGAGCGGACCACGAAAGAGACGGGGGAGAGCCGATGACGGCCGACCACGCCATACCCGGAACCGGAGCCGGAGGCAGCCCGCCGCCGGACAGCGACACGGTCATCGACGTGCGCGGCCTGCGGATGCGCTACCGCACCCAGGACGTGCTCAAGGGAGTGGAGTTCACCGCCCGCCGGGGCGAGGTCCTCGTACTGCTGGGCCCGAACGGCGCGGGCAAGACGACCACCATCGAGGTCCTGGAAGGCTTCCGGATGCGCTCGGCCGGCGACGTGACCGTACTGGGCGCCGACCCGGCCCACGGGGACGAGCGGTGGCGCGCGCGCCTGGGCATCGTCCTGCAGTCCTGGCGCGACCACGGCAAGTGGCGGGTGCGGGAGCTGCTGGAGCACCTGGGCGCCTACTACGCGCCGTACTCCACCGACCTCGTCCGGCGCCCCTGGGACACCGACGAGCTCATCGCCGCCGTCGGCCTGACCGAGCAGGCGCACAAGCGGGTCGCGACCCTGTCGGGCGGGCAGCGCAGGCGCCTGGACGTGGCCGTCGGCATCGTGGGCAGGCCCGAGCTGCTGTTCCTGGACGAGCCGACGGCCGGCCTGGACCCGGAGGCCAGGAACGAGTTCCACGGCCTGGTGCGCGGGCTCGCGGACGAGAACACCACCGTCCTGATGACCACCCACGACCTCGCCGAGGCGGAGAAGCTCGCCGACCGGATCCTCATCCTGGCCGGCGGCCGGATCGTGGCCGACGGCCCGGCCGCGGAGCTGTCCCGGCAGGCGTCGGCCGAGGCCACCGTGCGCTGGACGCGGGACGGGAAGCCCTTCGAGCAGGCGACGGCCGAGCCCACCCGGTTCGTCCGCAGGCTGTTCGAGGAGCACGGTGACGCGATCGGCGGGCTGGAGGTGCGCCGGGCGAGCCTGGAGGACACCTATCTGACGATGGTGCGGGAGCTGGAGGCGGGCCGCGTCACCGACGAGCAGGCGGCACACGCCTTCGGGGAGGGAACGCGATGAACAACCCGGTGTGGTACGCGGCCAGGACGGGCCTGCGGCGCGGCTGGACGGAACTCAAGCAGACCTTCACCAGCGGCCAGGACGTGTTCGGGTACGTGCTCTGGACCATCCTGCTCATCGTGCCGCTGTTCCTGGTCGGGGACGAGGCGCTGGAGGGCGCGGGCATCTCGGCGGGCGCGTTCATGCTGCCGAGCATGCTGGGGATGACGCTGGCGTTCACCGGGGTGATGACCACGGCGCAGCTGCTGGCGGCCGAGCGCGAGGACGGCACGCTGCTGCGGGCCAAGGCCATTCCCCACGGCATGGTCGGCCATCTGGTCGGCAAGGTCGTCATGGTCTCGGGCACGGCCCTGGTCTCCATGGCGCTCCCCTTCGCCGTCGGTGTGTTCATGGTCGACGGAGTCGCCCAGCGCGGCGGGGGAGCACTGCTGACGCTGGTGTGGGTGGTGCCGCTGGGCCTCCTGGCGACCCTGCCGGCGGGTGCCGTCATCGGCTCACTGGTCACCAGCCCGCGCACCATCGGGCTGCTGATGCTCCCGGTGATGGGGCTGGTGGTGATCTCCGGGATCTACTTCCCCCTGACGGAGCTGCCCGAGTGGCTGCAGCTCGTCGCACAGGTCTTCCCCGTGTACTGGCTCGGCCTCGGCCTGCGTGCCGCGCTGCTGCCGGACGTGGCGGTCGCCGCCGAGATCGGCGAGTCCTGGCGGTACCTGGAGACGGTGGGCGTACTGGGCGCCTGGGCGGTCGCCGGACTGCTCCTCGCGCCGCCCGTCCTGCGCAGGATGGCCCGTCGCGAGTCCGGGGCCGCGATGGCCGAGCGGCACCGCAAGGCGATGCAGCGGGTCGTCTGACGAGAGGCCCGCCCGCGACGGGCCGGCGGTCCCGTCCTCCGCTCGGAGGGCGGGACCGCCGCGCGTCGCGGACGGGGTGGTCGCAGGGACGGTGGTTGTCTCGGTGCATGCCCGACTGGAACACCCTCTTCGCCCCCAGCGTCCCCCTTCTGGAGCTCTTCCTGCGGGGCACGGTCACCTTCCTGCTGCTGATGGCGATGGTGCGCGTCGCCGGACAGCGCGAGGCCGGCGGCCTCGGGATCACCGACGTCTTCCTCGTGGTGCTGGTCGGCCAGGCGGTCGCCCCCGGCCTGGTGGGGAAGAGCAGCTCCATCGCGGACGGCGTCCTGCTGGCCGCCACGGTCGTCTGCTGGAGCCTGGCACTGGACGCCGCCGCCTACCGGTGGCCCCGCCTGGCCCGCGTCATCAAGTCCCGCCCCCGGCCGCTGATCGAGGACGGCCGCCTCAGCCGCAAGGTCATGCGGCGCGAGATGATGACCGAGGGCGAGATCATGACCCAGCTGCGGCTGCACGGGATCGAGGACGTCTCACAGGTCCGGCGCGCCTACCTCGAACCGAACGGGATGATCAGCATCCTGCGCCGAGGCGGCGGGGAACCCGACGAACCGCCCCGCCCCCCAGGGCTGTGAGACGGCGGAGGGCCGCCGGGGCTCCGGCCGGAGGGAAGTTCACCACACGGCGAGCAGGGCGGAGAACAGGGCCGAGCCGCCGAGGACCAGGGTCTGGACGGTGAAGGTGATCCATGCCCCCACTCGGAAGGCCGGTACGGCCGTGAGCACCGCACCGACCGCGCAGACCGCACAGGCCGCTGCGGCCATACCGGCCGCTGCCTCCCGGTCGGGCACCGCATCGAAGCCGTACGACACCACGACGAGGTAGAACAGCACGCTGATCACGATGGCGTCCAGAACGAGCAGCAGCACCGCCACCAGGGCGTCGTTGCCGCGTGAGATTCCCTTCCGGGGTGTGGTGCGCATACCTCAACCATGGAGAGGCACACCGACCGGGACATGAGTACCCGTACTCAACCGCAGGCCGGCCGTTCACGGCTCTGCCGCCGCGCCGGGCCGGGCCGACGGCTGCGCGAACGCCCGTGGGATTCGGCGGAACGGCACCCGCGTGACCGGTCCGGTGCGATGATCGCCGAGCGGCCCCGAACCCCGGCACGCCACCCGGCGGCCCGGGCCGCACCGCGACAGCGGACCGATGGAAGGGAACCAGTGTGCGCAGACTCGTCTACTACGTCGCCATCACCCCCGACGGCTTCATCGCGGGCCCGGACGGCGCGGACCCCACCGGCCCGGACGGCTTCTGGCCCATAGCGGAGGACTACATCCGGCACCTCGTGGCCGAGTACCCGGAGACACTGCCCGCGCAGGCCCGGCAGGCGCTGTCCGTCACAGCGGAGGGCACACGCTTCGACACCGTGCTCGAAGGCAGACGCAGCTACGAGATCGGCCTGGCGGCCGGGGTCACCGACGCCTACCCCCATCTGCGCCATCTGGTCTTCTCACGGAGCATGACCGAGAGCCCGGACCCGGCCGTCGAGCTCGTCGCCGACGACCCGGTGGCGACCGTCCGGGAACTCAAGCGACAGGAGGGCAAGGACATCTGGCTGATCGGCGGCGCCGAACTGGCCGGCTCCCTCTACAGCGAGATCGACACGCTGATCCTCAAGGTCGCTCCGCTGACCATCGGCGACGGGATCCCGATGTTCTCCCGCAAGGCCTCCTTCGATCCGCGTGCCTGGACACTCACCGACCACACCGTCCTCGACAGCGGCGCGGTGATCCTCACCTACACGCGCGCCGCGGGCTGACACGCCCGGCGGAGGGCGTACGGGGCCGAGGAGGCGGACCGTCCTCGCTGTTCAGGGCTTCGCCGTGTACGAGACGAACGCGGCCCAGCCGTCGGCGGGGAAGTGGAGTACGGGGCCGCGCCGGTCCCTGGAGTCGCGGACGTGGACGGTTTCGGGGGCGGCGGCCACCCCGACGCACTCGCCGCCGCTGGTACCGCTGTGGCCGCTCTTGCGCCAGGTCAGGTCGGCGGGCTCTTTCCGGGGCCGGTCGGCACCCATGCTTCTCCCGCTGCGCGCTCGACGAGACGAGCAGACTCCTCCGCGTTCAGAGCCTGCGTCCGCAGCCTGCCGTACCGCAGCCCGAAAGCGCTGACCTTGTCCGGACCGCTGATCACCATGCTCTCGCCGGGGGACTCGAAGTAGGCCCCCTTCGGTGATCGCTGGTCTCCACCAGGACCATCGGTCCGTACACGGTGCGTCGGCGAAGCGGACACGCCCGGTGGCGCGAACCCTGGGGCGCGGGTGTGCGGGAGGTGGGAG
>NZ_JAKMAY010000222.1:0-9752 GCF_022015835.1 Streptomyces sp. ICN903
ATGCGTGGGGAACGCCCGGCAGAGGGGCGCCCGGCACGGACACGGCCGCCCGGTACGGGGCGGGGTCGCGCGGGAAGCGGTCGCCGAGGACGGCGTGGACCACGGAGCCGACGATGAGCAGGAATATGTACATACCGGCCCCGGCCTGGGCCGTGCCGTCCTCGCCCGGCTCGCTCTCGGGGACGGTGAACAGCAGCACCACGTAGGCCGCGGTCAGCACCACGCTCACCGCGAAGACCGCCCAGTCCAGGGGCCTTCTGCGGATGATCGCGAAGCGCAGCGACGGAACCCAGGCCAGCAGCCCCAGCGACCACACCGGGAAGGAGGCGAAGAGCACCCGCAGCGCGATGCCCCCGGCCCCGGGTCCGCGGCGGGACGGTGCGGGGGGCGGGGTGGCCGGCGGACCGTACATCAGCGCTCTGACTCCCTGTTGCGACGTCGTTCGGTGCGAAGGGTATACACCGTCGCGGACAGTACGGTCCGGTGTTCGCGGGCCGATACCGTTCCGATGCCCGGCCGCGTCCCGGCCCGCGGCGGAGCGGGACGGGACGGGCGGCTTCCGGCCCGGCCCGGGTCCTCACCCCGGGGTGGCGGCCCTCCCGGCCGCGGGTACGTGCCGGGCGGGCGATACGTCCACACGCTCGTCGAGCAGGCCGATGACGGCGGCACAGGCGCTGAAGCCGGGCTCCCCGGGAACGTCACCGCGGCGTTCGAAGGCCCGCCAGGCGTCCAGCACGGTGCGGTACGGCTCCTCCCGCGGCGGCGTCCGGCGTTCCTCCCCGGCCCGGCGACGGGCCCCGGCGTCGACGAGCAGGAGCCGGGGCGCGGGTGCGGGGACGCCCTCCGGTCCGCCCGGTCTGCGCAGCACCCACAGGTGCGGCTGGGGGTCGTCCGGGCGTGCGGCCGCGGCGGGCAGCGCGACGACCGCGCGCAGCGCTCCCCGGCGCAGCAGAGCGGCGCGCACCCGGCGGCCCGTGCGCCGGGATGCGGCGGCGGAGGGCATCAGCAGCACGGCGGTGCCGCCCGGCCGCAGCCGGGACAGGCAGTGCTGCGCCCAGGCCAGTTCGGACTCGGCGCGCGCGGGCAGCCCGTACTCCCAGCGGGGGTCGTACGCCAGTTCCTCGTACCCCCAGTCCCGTTCGCCGGACGGCGGCCGGCAGAGCACGGCGTCCACGGGCACGCCCGGGCCGTCCGCGCCCGGGGCGGGGCCGCGCAGGGCGTCGCCGGTGCGCACATGCGCGGTGGCGCCGAGCAGCGCGAGGCGGAGGGCGGCGAGCCGGGCGAGGTGCGGGTCCGCCTCCTGGCCGTACAGCCGTGCCGGCCGGGCGCGGCCACCGGGTCCGAGTGCGCCGGATGCGCGGCCGCCGGATCCGAGGGCGGCGGCGAGCAGGGCGCCGGACCCGCAGACGGGGTCGAGCACGGTGGCCGCGGGGCCGGCCAGGGCGGCCATCAGCGCGGCGGTGCCGGGCAGGGCGGGGGCGGCCCGGCGGTGAACGGGGCCGAGGTGGCGGTCGAGGTGGCGGTCGAGCAGGAAGGAGTACGCCCCGGCGGCCCCGAGTTCACCGGCGAGTTCACCGAGCGGGCCGGGAACGGGCCGCCCGCCGCTCAGCAGCAGCTCCTCACCGGCGCGCACCAGGGCGGCAGCGGCTCCGCCGGGGGCGCCGGCGATCTCCTGCCAGACCCGCTCGCGCAACGCCGCTCCGAGAGGACTTCCGTGGACGCGCGCCGGGTGCCCGCCCCCGGTGGGCCGGGCGGCCGCGGCCGCGGTGGCCTGTGTCGCCTCGTCCGCCATCGGGCCGGCTCCTCCCCGCGCCGAGCGCCCGAGCAAGCTCGTGACAGCCCGAACAGCTACAACAAGAGTTGACTTCACCGGGCAACTCTACGTCGGTTGACTCCATTCACAAGGTTTGCTGTAGTGGTCGCACCGATTCGAAGGTCCGGGCCGCCCAGGCCCGGCATGCCCGGAAGGTTCTCGCATGCCCGCACAGCAGTCCCGCACCGCTCGCAAGCGCCTGATCGCCGCCGCGGCCGCCGCCGTCCTCGCCGTGGGGGGCCTGACCGCCTGCGGGGCGGCCGAGGAGCCGGCCGTCACCAAGGCCTCGTCCGGCGGCGACGCGAAGGGCGAGGGCTCCAAGGGCTCCGGGGAATCCAAGGGCGCCGGGGATTCCGGGGCCGGACAGGAGCGCGGGGACGGCCCGCTGTCCGCGGGCGACACCGCCTCCTACAGCAGCGGCCTGAGGATCACCGTCTCCGAGGCCTCCTCCTACACCCCGGGCGAGTACGCCCTCGGCCACACCGAGGGCAACAAGGCCCACCAGATCACCGTCACCCTGGAGAACACCGGCGACAAGAAGACCGACATCGGCCTGATCACCCTCTCCGCCCGCGCCGGCGAGAACGGCGTGGAGGCCGAGCAGATCTTCGACGACGAGATCGGCTCCGGTTTCGAGGGCAACCTGATGCCGGGCAAGAAGGCCACCGCGCGGTTCGCCTTCGACGCCCCCGCCAGTGCCGGGAACCTCGACGTCGAGGTCGATCTGCTGGACTTCACCACCGAGCCGGCCCAGTGGTCGCTCGAGCTCTGAGCCCCACCTCCCGGCTTCCCTTCCCTCCCTCCCGGCCCGGGGGAGCCCGGCCCGGAAGGGAGGGGAGGGGCGCGGTCGGCGCGGTCAGACGTGGTCGCGGGGCAGCTTCTCGTTCCAGGTGCGGGAGAACACCCGGCGCTCCCCCTCGTACCCGTCGAGGGTGGCGTCGACCACGAACTCCTCCTCGGTGCAGCTGAGCACCGTGCGGGTCACCGTCCGCGCGTTCCAGTCGCCGCGCGAGAACTCCATCGTCCACTCCGACTCGCCGCGCACCGAGGTGAAGTCGTCGGCCGCCGAGTCGTAGCGCTCGTAGGCGCGGCGGTGCACGTCCAGGTCGATGTCCTCGAAGTGGACCGTCCCGCCGTCCTTGACGATCTCCAGCGCCGACCCGTAGTCCACCAGGTTCCGGGAGACCTCCCAGCGCTGCTCGGGCGGCTCGATCTGGCGGGTGCGGATCGGCTCGGCGCCCTCGGGCTCGCCGAACGGCTCCCCGGCCACCTCGTCGGACTCCGCCACCGGGCGCACCGGCAGCGTCAGGGAACTGCCGGGCGCGTACACGCTCAGCAGCACCGGACGCGGCGGCGGCCAGGCCAGCGGCCAGTACGACGTGGACAGCGACAGCCGGATGCGGTGGCCCGGCGGGAAGACCTGCGCCACACCGTTGAGCTGCACCGTCGCCCGGTAGCGGCGGCCGGGCTCGAGCGGCGCGGGCTCCGCCTCGTGACCGCCCAGGCGGGTGAGGTTGAGCAGCCCGTAGGTGACACGGGTGGCGCGACCGTCGGGGGCCACGTCCGACAGGCGGGCCGCGACCATCGCCACCGGCTCGCTCACCGACAGCTCCAGCTCCACGCTCGGCGCGCCCAGGATCTCCACCCGCTCGGCCAGCGGCTCGGTGTCGAAGACCATCGACCCGCCGTCCTCCTCGCGCTGGTCGTAGGGCAGGTCCGGCGGCGCGTTGTAGGAGGCCCACTTGCCGGCGAACTGGCCCACCGACAGCGGCGACTGCACCGTCAGCTCCGCCTGGCGCGGCTCCTCGTCCGGCCGGTGGAGGCGGTGCGCGCCCAGCGGCAGCACGGTGGGGGTGATGTGCGGCGACGGCCAGGACGGCTCGCCCACCCAGCGGCCGGGCCGCTCCTCGTACGAGGTGGAGGGCGGCACGCTCTCCTGCATCCAGGCGTGCAGCATCGGCCCTTCCATCACCCCGTTGTCGGCGCCCTTGAGCCAGTGGTCCCACCAGCGCACCACCTCCTGGAGGTAGCCGACGGCCGGGCCCGGCTGCCCCAGGTGCGGGTACTTGTGCGACCACGGCCCGATCAGGCCCCTGCGGGGCACGTCCAGGTTCTGAAGCAGCCGCGTGACGGCGTTGGAGTAGCCGTCCGCCCAGCCGCTGGAGGCCAGCACCGGCACGTTCACCGCCGAGTAGTCCTCGCAGACCGAGGCGTGCCGCCAGTAGTCGTCGCGCCGCTGGTGGCGCAGCCACTCCAGCGCCCACGGCCGGGTGTTCTCCAGCCGCTCCAGCCACATCCGGCGCCACCGCTCGCCCACCAGCGCCGGGTCCGGCGGGCAGGTGCCGTAGGCGAACATCGTGCCCGCCTCGGCCAGGTTGTCCGACAGCAGGCAGCCGCCCATGTAGTGCATGTCGTCGGCGTACCGGTCGTCGGTGAAGGAGGAGATGACGATCGCCCCCAGGCTCGGCGGGCGGCGGGCGGCCACCTGGAGGGCGGCGAAGGCGCCCCAGGAGATGCCCATCATCCCCGTCCGCCCGTCGCACCAGGGCTGCTCGGCGAGCCAGGCCAGCACGTCCTCGGCGTCGGTCTGCTCCACCTCCAGGTACTCGTCGCGCAGCACCCCCTCGGACTCGCCGGTGCCGCGGATGTCCACCCGCACGCAGGCGTAGCCGTGGCCCGCGATGTAGGGGTGGTGGATCGAGTCGCGCACCGAGGTCAGATCGCGCCTGCGGTAGGGGATGTACTCCAGCACCGCGGGCACCGGTTCGCCGTCGGAGGAGACCGGCCGCCAGATCCGGGCCGCCAGGCGGGTCCCGTCGGAGACCGGGATCCACACGTGCTCCTCTTCCTTGATCGCGTACGGCAGGCTGGTCACATGGCGCACGGCCGGACCACCTCCTCTCCCCGCCCGCTCAGGCGGCCTGCTCGGACTCGCTCCCGTTCTCCCGGCCTCCGTCCCCGCCGCTCTCCTCGGCGAACTCGAACGGCAGCATCGCCAGGCAGCGGTCGTACTTGGCCCGCATCTCCTCCTCGCTGTCGGCGCCGACGAAGACGTGCGCCAGCTCGAAGCTGTAGCTGTCCTGGCCCGGCATGTCCGACAGCCGCTGCCCCTCGTTCGGCTTGATGCTGATCCGCACGCCGGGCACCTCGCGCTCCACGCGCTCGACCTCCTCGGCCGTCGGCACGCGGGTCACCAGCCCGTCGGTGAACTGGCGGTGGTACCACTTGGCGGCCACCGCGTAGGGGCCCGCGCGGTAGGGCAGATCGGGGTCGCGGCCCATCGCGAGACTGAGCATGGCGTGGTGGTTGGGCACGCCGTCGACGTACTCGAACAGCTCGGCGTGGGACTGCGAGTGGCGCGGGTTGATCTCCAGCAGGTTGATCTCGCCGGTGGCCGCGTCGTAGAAGTACTCGATGCTGAAGGTGGCCCAGTCCATGCCGATCTGCTCGATCACCCGCCTGGAGACGTCCCGCAGCCGCAGCTGCACCGGCTCGGGCAGGGAGGCGGGGTACTGGTGGCGCAGGAAGCAGGAGGTGTCGGGGTAGTTGATCGAGTCCAGCACGCCGTAGACGGTGACCTCGCCGTCGTACACATAGCCCTCGACGGCTGCCTGGACGCCCTTGAGGGACTCCTCGGCCAGGCAGGCCTGCCCGCCGGCCTCGGCCACCTCCGGCGGAAGCTGGAGGCGGCGCATCACGTACTCGAAGGGCCGCCCGATACGGGTGATGCCCTCGCGGATCTCGGCCACCGCCGCCGCGAACTCCTCCTCGTCCTTCACTCCGAAGGCCAGCTCCGAGGAGTAGGACTTCACCGGCTTCAGCCACATCGGGAAACGCAGACCCTCGGGCGGGCGGGGCTCGCCCTCCAGATCCACCAGCGCGAAACGCGGGTGCTCGTCGACGACCTTCTGCTGCTCCAGCCGGCTCCAGTACTTGTGCTCGCACTTGACCACCGACTCCAGGCTGGTGGCGCGAGTCCCGTAGCGCTCGGCCAGGATCGGCACCAGCGTGCTGACGGGGAAGTCCCAGTAGCCGACGATGGCGTCGATGCTGCCGTCGAACGCGTCCAGCTCCTTGCGCGCCTTCTCCAGCAGATCGGCCACCGGGATCTCGCCGTGCTGGAGCTCCTCGACGCTCAGCAGGGGATGGAAGCGGTACTCCACCGCGTGCGGCACCGCGCGCAGTGTCTCGATGTTCTCCTCGTCCAGTCCGATGACGAAGACGTTCGCCTGGCTCACTTGAATGACTCCCTCGTGCCGGTTCCTCACGAGTCCCTCCGGCTACCCGGGGACAACAGTGAGCATTCACCCGCACGGGGTCACCGGCGACCTGGAGGGAGAAGCGGGAAGGAAGGGTGTCAACGGTGTGAAGAGGGAGAAAAGGGCGGCGGGGCCGGCCGCCATCCACTTCGGCCGGCCCCGCCGCCCGTCCGCGGCCCGGGCACCCCTACCAGCGGTGGTGCACCTGCGCGCGGATCCTGCGGTCGTACAGGGCGGCGATCGCCTCCAGCGTCTGCCGCGGCAGCGGCGGCAGCCCGGCCGCCGCGGCGTTCGCCCGCGCCTGCCCGACGCTGCGCGCACCGGGGATCACCGAGGTCACCCCCGGCTGCTGGATCACCCAGCGCAGCGCCGCCTGCGCCGGCGTCATCCCCTCCGGCGCCAGCTCGGCGAACTCCGCCGCCGCCGCCAGACCCGTCTCGTAGTCCACGCCCGAGAACGTCTCGCCCTGGTCGAACGCCTCACCGTGCCGGTTGAAGCTGCGGTGGTCGTCCGGCGAGAAAACCGTCTCGCGGGTGTAGCGGCCCGACAGCAGCCCCGAGGCCAGCGGCACCCGCGCGATGATGCCCACCCCCGCCTCGGCCGCCGCCGGAAGGACCTCTTCCACAGGCTTGAGCCGGAACGGGTTGAGGATGATCTGCACACTCGCCGTACCCGGCCGCGCGATCGCCTCCAGCGCCTGCGCGCAGGTCTCCACACTCACCGCGTACGCCGCGATCCGCTTCTCCGCCACCAGGGTGTCCAGCGCGTCGAACACCTCGTCGGAGGAGTACACCTCGGACGGCGGGCAGTGGAGCTGGACCAGGTCCAGGGTCTCCACGCCCAGGTTCGTGCGGGACCGGTCCGTCCAGGCCCGGAAGTTGGCCAGGTTGTAGTTGCCGGGCAGCTGATCCACCCGGCGGCCCATCTTCGTCGCCACGAACACGTCCGCCCCCGGCCGCTCCGCCAGGAAACGGCCGATCAGCCGCTCGCTGCGGCCGTCGCCGTACACGTCGGCGGTGTCGAAGAACGTCACCCCGGACTCCACCGCAGCGTCCAGCACCGCCAGCGCGTCCTCCTCGCGCACCTGCCCCCAGTCGGCACCCAGCTGCCAGGTGCCCAGTCCCACGACGGACACCTCGCGGCCCGTCCTGCCCAGTACTCGCTGCTCCATGGCACCCGATCCTACGTTCCGGCCGGCCCGGCGAACCGGGCCGGTCCTCGCAGGTCACCGACTACGGGAACGCTCCCATGATCGGCC
Organism: Streptomyces sp. ICN903; assembly: GCF_022015835.1. Lineage (NCBI taxonomy): Bacteria > Bacillati > Actinomycetota > Actinomycetes > Kitasatosporales > Streptomycetaceae > Streptomyces > Streptomyces sp. ICN903. The sequence continues at coordinate 7,331 of NZ_JAKMAY010000222.1, forward strand.
TCCGGAACAGCCCCCGGACCGGCCCGCGGGTCAGCCCAGCACCGTGGTCAGGAACTCCCCCGTCCACGCCAGCAGTTCACGCCCCACCACCGGCCTGCCCCCGATCCGCGCCGTCGCCGGACGCGGCACCAGCACCTGCCGCGCCGCCGCCTTCACCACCGACCGCGGATACAGCCGCTTCAGCCGCAGCTCCTGCGACTCCCGCAGCTCCACCGGCGCGAACCGCACGTTCGAACCCTGCAGCGTGATGTCGGTCACCCCGAAGGAACGCGCCAGCATCCGCAACCCCGCCACCAGCAGCAGGTTCTCCACCGGCTCCGGCAGCGGACCGTAGCGGTCGGCCAGCTCCTCGCGCACCGCCGCGATGTCCTCCTCCGAGTTCGCCGACGCGATCGCCCGGTACGCCTGCAGCCGCAGCCGCTCCCCCGGCGCGTAGTCGTGCGGCACGTGCGCGTCCACCGGAAGCTCGATCCTCACCTCCAGCGGCGCCTCCTCCACCGCGCCCCCGGACTCCAGCGCCGCCCGGTAGTCGGCCACCGCCTCCCCCACCATCCGCACATACAGGTCGAAACCGACCCCCGCGATGTGACCCGACTGCTCCCCGCCCAGCAGATTGCCCGCCCCGCGGATCTCCAGGTCCTTCATCGCCACGTACATGCCCGCGCCCATCTCCGTGTGCTGCGCGATCGTCGCCAGCCGCTCGTGCGCCGTCTCCGTCAGCGGCCTCTCCGGCGGATACAGGAAGTACGCGTACCCCCGCTCCCGGCCACGGCCCACCCGGCCCCGCAACTGGTGCAGCTGGGACAGGCCGAACATGTCCCCACGCTCCACGATCAGCGTGTTGGCGTTGGAGATGTCGATACCCGACTCCACGATCGTCGTGGAGACCAGCACATCGAACCTCTTCTCCCAGAAGTCCACCACCACCTTCTCCAGCGCCGCCTCCGACATCTGCCCGTGCGCCGTGGCGATCCGCGCCTCCGGAACGATCTGCCGCAGCCGCGCCGCCGCCCGGTCGATCGACTCCACCCGGTTGTGGATGTAGAACACCTGGCCCTCGCGCAGCAGCTCACGCCGGATCGCCGCACCGATCTGCCGCTCCTCGTACGGGCCGACGAACGTCAGCACCGGATGCCGCTCCTCCGGCGGCGTGGTGATCGTCGACATCTCCCGGATGCCCGTGACCGCCATCTCCAGCGTCCGCGGAATCGGCGTCGCCGACATCGTCAGCACGTCCACGTTCGCCCGCAGCTTCTTCAACTGCTCCTTGTGCTCCACACCGAAACGCTGCTCCTCGTCGACGATCACCAGACCCAGGTCCTTGAACTTCGTCTCCGACGAGAACAACCGGTGCGTGCCGATCACCACATCCACCGAGCCGTCCCGCAGCCCCTCGACGACCGCCTTCGCCTCCGCGTCGGACTGGAACCGCGACAGCGCCCGCACCTTCACCGGGAACTGCGCGTACCGCTCCGAGAACGTCCCGAAATGCTGCTGCACCAGCAGCGTCGTCGGCACCAGCACGGCCACCTGCTTGCCGTCCTGCACCGCCTTGAACGCCGCCCGCACCGCGATCTCCGTCTTGCCGTAACCCACGTCGCCGCAGATCAGCCGGTCCATCGGAACCGACTTCTCCATGTCCTCCTTCACCTCGGCGATCGTGGTCAGCTGATCGGGCGTCTCCACGTACGGGAACGCGTCCTCCAGCTCCCGCTGCCACGGGGTGTCCGCACCGAACGCGTGCCCCGGAGCGGCCATCCGCGCCGAATACAGCCTGATCAGGTCCGCGGCGATCTCCTTGACCGCCTTCTTCGCCCGCGCCTTCGTCTTCGTCCAGTCCGCGCCCCCCAGCCGGTGCAGCGACGGCTGCTCACCACCCACGTACTTGGTGATCTGCTCCAGCTGGTCCGTCGGCACGAACAACCGGTCCCCCGGCTGCCCCCGCTTCGCCGGCGCGTACTCCACCAGCAGGTACTCGCGCGTCGCCCCCTGCACCGTGCGCTGCACCATCTCCACGTACCGGCCCACACCGTGCTGCTCGTGCACGATGTAGTCACCCGGCTGCAACGTCAGCGGATCGATCGTCTTGCGCCGCCGCGCCGGCATCCGCCCCAGATCCCGGCTCGCCGCCTTCTGGCCCGACAGATCCGTCTCCGTCAGCACCGCCAGCCGCAGACCCGGATCGACGAACCCGCTCTCCAGCGTCCCGCACGACACATGCACCACCGACGGGGCGATCTCCCCCAGCTCCGGCTCCAGCCGCGCCGCGATCCCCTCACCCCCCAGCACCTCCACCGTGCGCACCGCCGGACCGTGCCCCTCCGTCAGGAACACACACCGCCAGCCGTCCGCCAGCCACCCCTTGGTGTCCGCCAGCGCCCGCGCCGTGTCCCCCCGGTAACTCTCCGGAGCCCGCATCCCC
>NZ_JAKMAY010000223.1:0-9674 GCF_022015835.1 Streptomyces sp. ICN903
AGCTGGGGGAGCCGGGGGAGCCGGGGGAGCCTGCTGCGGCAGGACGACCGTCTCCTCCGCGTCCGGCGAGATCCGCGGCAGGACGGCGGTCTCGTCGGCCTCGCCGCCACCGTTCCCGGTACCGGTGCCCGGCGTCTCGTCCTTGCGCAGCGAGTGCCTGCGCCCCGCCTCCTGGGCCTCCCGTGCCTCCCGGGACTCCCGCTCCCGGCGGGCCGCCTCCTCCGCCTCGGCGGCCCTGCGGGCCCGCTCGGCGCGGAGCAGGGCCTCCTCGGCCTTGCGCTGCTTCTCCAGCCGGCGCTCCTCGGCCTCGGCCCGCAGCCGGGCCTCCTCCTCGGCCAGACGGCGCCTGCGCTCCTCCTCCTCGCGACGGGCACGCTCCTCGGCCTCGCGGCGAGCGCGTTCCTCCTCCGCCCGGCGGCGGGCCTCCTCGGCGCGCTGCCGGGCCTCCTCTGCCCTGCGCAGCTCCTCGCGGCGCCGGGCTTCCTCCTCCTCGCGCTTCCTGCGCTCCTCCTCCTCGGCGCGCAGCCGCTCCAGACGTTCCTGGCGCTCGCGCTCCAGGCGCTCCTCCTCGGCCTTGCGCGCGGCCTCCTCCTCCGCACGCCTGCGGGCCTCCTCCTCGGCCTTGCGGCGCGCCTCCTCACGGGCGGCGATCTCGGCCTCGGACAGCGGCAGCATCCGGTCCAGCCGGTGCCGCACCACCGTGGTGACGGCCTCGGGCTCCAGCCCCGCGTCCACCACCAGGTAGCGGGTGGGGTCGGCGGCGGCCAGGGCGAGGAAGCCGGAGCGGACCCGCCGGTGGAACTCGGCGGACTCCGACTCCAGCCGGTCGGGCGCCTCGGTGAACCGCTCGCGGGCGGTCTCCGGGGAGATGTCCAGCAGCACGGTCAGATGGGGCACGAGCCCGCCGGTGGCCCAGCGGGAGATCCGGGCGACCTCCGTCGGCGACAGGTCGCGCCCGGCGCCCTGGTAGGCGACGGAGGAGTCGACGTAGCGGTCGGTGATGACGACCGCGCCGCGCTCCAGGGCCGGACGGACGACCGAGTCGACGTGCTCGGCCCGGTCGGCGGCGTAGAGCAGGGCCTCGGCGCGGTGCGACAGGCCGGCGGAGGAGACGTCCAGCAGGATCGAGCGCAGCCGCTTGCCGATCGGGGTCGCGCCCGGCTCGCGGGTGACGACGACCTCGTGGCCCTTGGAGCGGATCCACTCGGCCAGCGCCTCCACCTGCGTGGACTTGCCCGCGCCGTCGCCGCCCTCCAGGGCGATGAAGAAACCGGTGGCCGAGGGGGCCTGGAGCGGTTCGGCGCCGCGTCCGAACGCCTCGCGCAGATCGCGCCGCAGCGGTACGCCCTGCCGGTCGTCGAGGCGGACCAGGACGAGGGCCGCCACCGGCAGCAGCAGCGCGCCGACCAGCATCAGCGTGAAGGCCGCGCCGCCGTGGGCGAAGACGAAGTCGCCGTTGTCGACCCGGTGCGGGCCGATGAGGGCCGCCAGCACGGGCGCGGCGACGGCCGCGAGCGCGACGGCGACGTGCACGGACGCGTGCAGGTGGTCGGTCATCCGGGCGCGGCGGGGCTCCTCGGTCTCCTCGTCCAGAAGGGTGTGCCCGGTGTTCGCGGCGACTCCGGCGGACAGGCCCGCGAGCAGGAGCAGCAGCAGTACGGCGGTGGTGTCGGGGGTCAGCCCGGCCGCGAGCAGGGCCAGGCCCGCCAGTGCGACGGCCAGGGCGAGCAGCCGCCTGCGGGACAGCGCGGGCAGTACGCGCGGGGCCCGGCGCACCCCCGCCGCGGTGCCCGCGGTCAGCGCCAGGACGAACAGTCCGAACAGGACCGGGCCGCCGCCCAGGTCCATGGCGTGCAGCACCGCGAGCGCGGCGGCCGCGGCGACGGCGGCGGCCACGCAGGCGCCGGTCAGGACGAGCAGCGGGGCGGCGCCGGTGCGGCCCCTGTCCACGGCCTTGCGGACGGTCTTGCCGTCGGCGCCCTTCTCCGGCCTGCCGGTGCGGGGGCGGCGCAGGCCCTCCAGCGGGGAGCGGGGACGCGGGGTGCCGCCGCCGGGCAGGTGCAGGAAGTACAGCAGGGCGATCGACGCGGCGAACAGGCCGGCCGCGGCGTACGACGCCAGTGCCGCCTGGTGGGTGGTGAACCACTCGATGCCCGCGCCCAGCAGGTTGCCGACCAGGGTGATGGCGACCAGTCCCGCGGCGGCCGCCGGGATGGCCAGGAAGCCCGTGCGCAGCCACAGGCGGCGCAGCGCGTCGTGGTGGTCCGGCAGGGGGCGCACCGCCGCGCCCTCGGGGGGCGGCGCGGGCAGCAGCGTGGGTGCGGCACTGTCCTTGGCCACACCCCGGACCCGTTCGGCGACCCCGGTGAGGAAGACGGTGACCAGCAGGAAAGCGAACGCCTGGTCGGGGGTCCAGTCGATCCACAGCGGCGCGACGATCATCAGCGCCAGCCGTACGCCGTCCGCACCGATCATGGTCCAGCGGCGGTCGAGCACGCCGCCGGAGTCCGCGATGAGGGAGGAGAGCGGGCCCAGCAGCACCGCGCCGAAGAGCAGGGTGGCCAGCAGCCGGACGGCGAAGACGGCCGCGACGGCGAGCGCCGCGCCGCGGTAGCCGCCGCCCAGGACGGGGGCGCCTCCCATGGCCGGTACGGCGACCGCCGCCTGGAGGACCAGCAGCACCAGGACCAGCAGGGCGAGGGCGTCGCCGACTCCGCCGGCGAGCTGTGCGCCCCACAGCCGGCGCAGGGGGGCATGCCTCAGCAGGGCCCGTACGGCGCGCTCGCGGGAGTCCGCGGCCAGGGCGTCGGAGGTGGGGGACACGACCGGTGGCTGCTCTGCACGCGTCATCCCGTCAGCCTATCGGTCGGGGGAACGGGGGCGGCGGTGCGGCCGGGGAAGCGGCCGGGGAAGCTGTTACGGACGGACACGTGCGGAAGGTTCCCGCACGCGCCGCCCGTATGCCTGCCCGCTCTCGCGGTCCTACTCCGTGTCGGCCGCCGCGGTCTTCCTGGCGGCCGTCTTCTTGGCCGCCGTCTTCTTCGCCGTGGCTTTCTTGGCCGCCGTCTTCTTGGCGGTGGTCTTCTTCGCCGCGGTCTTCTTGGCGGTGGTCTTCTTGGCCGCCGTCTTCCTGGCGGTCTTCTTCGCCGGTCCCTTGGCCCGCTTCTCCGCCAGCAGCTCGTACGCGCGCTCCGGCGTGATCGTCTCCACGTCGTCGTCGCGGCGCAGTGTGGCGTTGGTCTCGCCGTCGGTGACGTACGGGCCGAAGCGGCCGTCCTTGACCACCACCGGGCGCTCGCTGGCCGGGTCGGTGCCCAGTTCCTTCAGCGGCGGCTTGGCCGCGGCCCGGCCGCGCTGCTTGGGCTGGGCGTAGATCGCCAGCGCCTCGTCCAGGGTGATGGTGAAGATCTGCTCCTCGCTCTGGAGCGAGCGGGAGTCGGTCCCCTTCTTCAGGTACGGCCCGTAGCGGCCGTTCTGCGCGGTGATCTCCTGACCGCTGTCGGGGTCGGTGCCGACCACGCGCGGCAGGGAGAGCAGCTTCAGGGCGTCGTCGAGGGTGACGGTGTCCAGGGACATCGACTTCAGCAGCGAGGCCGTGCGCGGCTTGACGGCGTTCTTGCCGGTCTTCGGGGTGCCCTCGGGCAGCACCTCGGTGACGTACGGCCCGTAGCGGCCGTCCTTGGCCACGATGGGGCGGCCCGTCTCCGGGTCGGTGCCCAGCTCGAACTCGCCGCTGGGCTTGGCCAGCAGTTCCCGGGCGTACTCCACCGTCAGCTCGTCCGGCGGGAGGTCGGCGGGCACGTCGGCGCGGCGGCCGGTCTCGCCCTCGGCGGCGGGCGGCTCCTCGACGTAGGGGCCGTAGCGGCCCACCCGCAGCACGATGCCCTCACCGACGGGGAAGGAGGAGACGCCGCGGGCGTCGATCGCTCCGAGGTCGGAGACCAGCTCCTTCAGCCCGCCGAGGTGGTCGCCGTCGCCGTTCCCGGCCGCCGCGGCGGCGGCGCCCTCGGCGCCCGGCTCGTCGGTGCCGAAGTAGAAGCGGCGCAGCCACGGCACGGCCTCGGCCTCGCCGGCGGCGATGCGGTCGAGGTCGTCCTCCATCTTGGCGGTGAAGTCGTAGTCGACCAGGCGGCCGAAGTGCTTCTCCAGCAGGCCGACGACGGCGAAGGAGAGGAAGGAGGGGACGAGCGCGGTGCCCTTCTTGAAGACGTAGCCGCGGTCGAGGATGGTGCTGATGATCGACGCGTAGGTGGAGGGGCGCCCGATCTCGCGCTCCTCCAGCTCCTTGACCAGCGTGGCCTCGGTGTAGCGGGCCGGGGGCTTGGTGGCGTGGCCGTCCGCGGACATCGCGGTGGCGGTCAGCGGGTCGCCCTCCTCGACGCGCGGCAGGCGGCGCTCGCGGTCGTCGAGGTCGGCACCGGGGTCGTCGGCGCCCTCGACGTAGGCCTTGAGGAAGCCGTGGAAGGTGATGACCTTGCCGGAGGCGCTGAACTCGGCGTCCCGGCCGTCCGTACCGCGACCGCCGACCCTGACCGTGACGGACTGCCCGGTGGCGTCCTTCATCTGGGAGGCGACCGTCCGCTTCCAGATCAGCTCGTACAGCCTGAACTGGTCGCCGGTCAGGCCCGTCTCGGCGGGGGTGCGGAAGCGGTCGCCGGAGGGGCGGATCGCCTCGTGGGCCTCCTGCGCGTTCTTGACCTTGCTCGCGTAGGTGCGGGGGCGCTCGGGCAGGTAGTCGGCGCCGTAGAGCTGGGTGACCTGGGCGCGGGCGGCGGCGACGGCGGTGTCGGACAGGGTGGTGGAGTCCGTCCGCATGTAGGTGATGAAGCCGTTCTCGTACAGCTTCTGCGCCACCTGCATGGTCACCTTCGCGCCGAAGCCGAGCTTGCGGCTGGCCTCCTGCTGGAGGGTGGTCGTGCGGAAGGGCGCGTACGGCGAGCGGCGGTACGGCTTGGACTCCACCGAGCGGACGGCGAAGTCGGCGCCCTCCAGGGCGGCGGCCAGCGCGCGGGCGGCGGCCTCGTCCAGGTGCAGGACGCCCCCCTTGTCACCGGAGCCGGAGCCGCCCTTGAGCCGGCCGTCGGGGCCGAAGTCGCGTCCCTGGGCGACACGGCGGCCGTCCACGGCGCTCAGCCGGGCGGTGAGGGAGGCCGGGTCGGCGGCGTCGCCGGAGCGGCCGGTGGCGAAGGTGCCGGTCAGGTCCCAGTACTCGGCGGAGCGGAAGGCGATGCGCTCGCGCTCGCGCTCGACGACCAGGCGGGTGGCGACGGACTGCACACGGCCCGCCGACAGGCGCGGCATGACCTTCTTCCACAGCACCGGGGAGACCTCGTAGCCGTAGAGCCGGTCGAGGATGCGGCGGGTCTCCTGGGCGTCGACCAGGCGCTGGTTCAGCTCGCGGGTGTTGGAGACGGCGGCCCGGATGGCGTCCTTGGTGATCTCGTTGAAGACCATCCGGCGCACCGGGACCTTGGGCCTGAGCACCTCCTGGAGGTGCCAGGCGATGGCCTCGCCCTCGCGATCCTCATCGGTGGCCAGGAACAGTTCGTCGGACTCCGCCAGGAGCTGCTTGAGCTTCTTGACCTGGTCCTTCTTGTCACTGTTGACGACGTACAGCGGCTCGAAGTCGTGGTCGACGTTGACGCCGAGCCGGGCCCAGGACTCGCCCTTGTACTTGGCGGGGACCTCGGCGGCTCCGTTCGGCAGGTCGCGGATGTGCCCGACGCTGGCCTCGACCACGTAGCCAGGACCGAGGTAGCCCTTGATCGTCTTGGCCTTGGCCGGCGACTCGACGATCACGAGTCGGCGCCCGCCGTCTGCGGTCTTGCTGGTCGGGGACAACTTCTTCTCGCTCTTCTCCGGTCGGTGGTCCCGCTTCGTCGGGTCGGTCTGCTCTCGGCGTGTTTCACGCTTCCGTGCGGCTGCGCTCTCGCTGCGGAGTGTGACGGTACCTCCCGCCCCCGTGTCAAACGGGAAAAGTCCGCAACGCCACTCGAACGGTAACCCGATGAGATAACCATCTCCCCGTGTTCGCCGGATCCGCCGTCCGGGCCCCGGCACCGTGCCCGCCGGAGCGCGGCGGTGGGCGGTCGCCCGGGCCCGCGGCCGTCCGGTGGAGCCTTCACCGCTCGGTTACTCGAACGGTAACCCGACGGCCGCCATTCCTGCGCCCCCGCACCGGCTGGCAAGATGTGGCCGTCTGTACGTCCCAGCCACACACCGGGGGAACCTCCCATGTCCGACCCCAGCCAGCAGAACCCGTACGGCCAGCCCCAGCAGCCGCAGAACAACCCCTACGCCCAGCAGCCGGGCCAGCCCGGCCAGCCCGGTCAGCCCGCGTACGGTTACCCGCAGCAGCCGGGCCAGCCCGGGTACGGCTACCCCCAGCAGCCCGGCCAGCCGGAGTACGGCTACCCGCAGCAGACCCCGCCGCCCGCGGCGGGCGGCTACACCGGCGACCCGAACGCCCCGTACGGCTACGACCCCTACGGCCGTCCCTATTCCGACAAGTCCAAGGTCGTGGCGGGCGTCCTCTCGCTCTTCCTGGGCGGCTTCGGCATCGGACGCTTCTACACCGGTCACACCGGCCTGGCCCTCGGCCAGCTGTTCACCTGCGGCGGCTGCGGCATCTGGTCGCTGATCGACGGGATCATGCTGCTCACCCAGGACAGCCCCACCGACGCACAGGGCCGCGTGCTGCGGAGCTGATCGCGGTGAACACGGTGACCGGGAGGACGGAAACGGGAGCGGAAGGGGCCGGGGAAGCGGGCGGGAGCCGGGGCGCCGGAGTGCCGGCCCGGGTCGTGCGCACCCTCCGCACCCATCCCGCCGCGCCGCCGCTGGGCTCGCTCGCGGCCGGACTGGCCGGGGCGGCCTACCTGTGGGGGACCAACCCGCACCAGGCCGGGCAGTGGCTGCCGCGCTGCCCGTTCAACGCGGTGACCGGGCTGCTGTGCCCGGCGTGCGGCGGCACCCGCATGACGTACGACCTGATGCACGGGGACGTCGTCGCGGCCTTCCACGACAACGCCCTGCTGCTGACCCTCGGCATCCCGGCCGCCGCGTACTTCGGCGGGCGCTGGCTGGTGGAGGGGCTGCGCGGGCGCCGCTACCGGCCGAAGCTGGGGAAGGTCGGCACGACGGTGGTGCTGGGGACGGCCGTGGTGTGGGCGGTGGTGCGCAACCTGGTCGGCTGAGCCCGGCCGGCGGCCTCCGCCCGCCGCCCGCGGGGCTCGGATGCCGGACGTTTCCGCAGGTAAGTGACGTGCCGTCGGATCACCGTTCGATCACAACCGCGGGTTCGCCGCAACCCTCACCGGACCTCGGTGGTCTGGGATTCCGCCACGGCACGTCTGGTACATGACATCAGCGGCCGTGGCGTGTCCCCATCTGAAGCACGAAGGAGCCACCCATGGCGTTCCCCGGCACCGCGCCCAACGGCCAGCCGTACTCCGACAAGTCCAAGATCACCGCTGGTCTGCTGCAGATCTTCCTGGGTGGCCTGGGCATCGGCCGTTTCTACACCGGCCACACCGGCATGGCGATCGCCCAGCTGCTGACCTGCGGCGGTCTGGGCTTCTGGTCGCTGATCGACGGAATCCTCTTCCTCACCAGCAACGACCGCACCGACAAGCAGGGCCGCGTCCTGCGCGGCTGACGGCCGACCGGTGACCGGGCGCCGTCAGGGCGCACGCACCCCGGCGGCCCGTGCCTCCCGGCGTCGGGAGGCACGGGCCGCTCCCGCTTTCCAGGGCCAGGGACTCGGGGTCCGGGGCCAGGGGCCAGGGGCCCGGGTCCAGGATCCGGAGCCGGACGGCTCACAGGCGTGTGAACGCCCAGAGCCCGGCGGCCAGGAAGGCCGCACCGAACACCGAGGCGAGCACGGCCGCGGTGACCTGCTCGGCCCCCTCGGCCACCGGCTCGCGCAGCCGTACGCGCACCGAGGTCCACAGCAGCAGTCCGGCGCCGAACAGGGTGAAGGCCGCTCCGGCGAAGACGGCGGGTCCGCTTTCCATGCGGAGCACGGTGGCACCTGCGGGGATCGCGATGGAGAACGCCGGGTGAACGCCGTTCGGACAGCCGGGCGAGCTCTGGCCAAACGTACGGCCCGCCCGTCCCGGCCCGCCTCCTACCCCTCTCCCGCGGGCAGCAGGAAGCCCTGCTCGACCAGGAGGCGGATGGACTCCGGGGTCCGGTCGCGCAGCCCCACCGGGTCCTCGCCGAGAAGCTGGGCGATGGCGTCGACGATGCGGCCGGCCGGAAGCGATCCGTCGCACACGCCGGCGAAGCCCGCACCGACCGTGTCCACCCTCGTCGCGCGCCGCATGCCGCGGTTCTGGCGGAGCACCACGTACTCGGGGTCGTCCGCTCCGGGCCTGCCGATCTGCTCCTGGGCGACCTCGTCGGCCAGTACGAAACGGGTGGCGAGCAGGGCCGCGTCGTCCGCGGCGCGCAGGAAGTCCCGGCGCTCGAAGTGGGCGCGCACCTCCTCGCCGAGCGGCTGCTCCACCGGGTGCGGCCACTCCTCGACGGTGACCGACGGGTTCCGGGCGCCCGACTTGCGCAGGGTGATCCAGCCGAAGCCGACACCGGTGGTGCCGCCGGCCTCGAACTCCTCCAGCCAGGCGTCGTAGTGCGCGGCGTACGCGGCCGGGTCGCCCAGGTGCTCGCCGGCGTCGCGCAGCCACAGCTCGGCGTACTGGGCGGTGTCCTGCACCTCTCGCTGCACGATCCAGGCGTCGCAGCCCTCGGGAACCCAGGAGGCCAACCGCTCGCTCCAGTCACGGCCCTCGATGTGCCGCCAGTTGGCCAGCAGCTGGCAGTAGCCGCCGTCGGCGAGATGGGCGGCGGAGCGCTCGACGAGGGTGCGGCACAGGTCGTCGCCGCCCATGCCGCCGTCGCGGTAGGTCAGACGGGTGCCGTCCGCCGCGCGGGGGGAGATGACGAAGGGCGGGTTGGAGATGATCAGGTCGTAGGGCGCCTCGCCCTCGACCGGCTCGAAGAGGGAGCCCTCGCGCAGATCGGCCTCGGGCGCTCCGGAGAGGGCGAGGGTGAGCCGGGTCAGGCGCAGGGCGCGGGGGTTGAGGTCGGTGGCGGTGACGGAGGCGGCGTGCCGGGAGGCGTGCAGCGCCTGGACGCCGGAGCCGGTCCCCAGGTCCAGGGCGCGGGCCACGGGGGTGCGCACGGTGATGCCCGCCAGGGTCGTCGAGGCGCCGCCGACACCGAGGACGAGCTGCGAGCGGTCGGCCGCGCCCGTACCGGCGCCCTCGGCCGTACGGATGCCGCCGGCCCCGCCGACCGCACAGCCGAGGTCGGAGACGATCCACCAGTTCAGCCCCTCCGGTCCGGCGTACGGGCGGACGTCCACGGTGGCGGAGACGGCCTCGCCGCCACCGCCCGCGTCCGCACCGGCTCCGGTGTGGCGGCGCAGCCAGCCGTCGGTGAGCGCCTCGTCGGCCGGGAGCGCCGAGCGGGCCCGCTCGTAGGGCACCGGACGCTGGAGCAGGAACAGCCGCACCAGCGTCTCCAGCCGGCCGCCGCCGCGCGTGGCGCGCAGCGCGGGGACGGTCTCGTTGCGGGCCAGGGCCGCGTAGGCGGGGGCGCCGAGCAGTTCCAGCAGCCCGTCGGGGGTGAAGCCGGCGGCGAGGAAGGCGTCGCGCAGCCGGGGGAGGGCG
>NZ_JAKMAY010000224.1:0-9661 GCF_022015835.1 Streptomyces sp. ICN903
GGGTACGGGGGCGGGCCGCACGTCGCCGAAGCGGGCGCAGACCAGGCGCCCCTCGAAGGAGGCGACCACCGCCCACCAGCCCGTGGAGTCCAGGGCGGCGGGGTCGCTGGTGACGTCGCGCAGGTCGGTGGCGACGAGGCCGCCGAAGCGGGCTACAGGGGCCGGATCGTGCACGCGGTGAGTCTATGGCGGGCACGCTGGGGAAACGGAATTTGAGCTGGCCCGGGAATCCGCTAGAGTTCATGTCGTCACCGAGCGCGGCAGCGGGAGGTGGCGGCAGCTCCCGAGCATCGCCCGGGGGAGGCACTGCGGACGTAGCTCAGTTGGTAGAGCACCACCTTGCCAAGGTGGATGTCGCGAGTTCGAGTCTCGTCGTCCGCTCGATGGGGGTCTTGCGGCCCCCGCGTTGGTGGAGTGGCCGAGAGGCGAGGCAACGGCCTGCAAAGCCGTCTACACGGGTTCAAATCCCGTCTCCACCTCGGACGATTAGCTCAGCGGGAGAGCGCTTCCCTGACACGGAAGAGGTCACTGGTTCAATCCCAGTATCGTCCACTGGGGATCCCTCGGGGTCCTTGTTCCGCGCGATTAGCTCAGCGGGAGAGCGCTTCCCTGACACGGAAGAGGTCACTGGTTCAATCCCAGTATCGCGCACGCGGCACACCGCACTGCGGACGATTAGCTCAGCGGGAGAGCGCTTCCCTGACACGGAAGAGGTCACTGGTTCAATCCCAGTATCGTCCACACCCCGAAGGGCCGGAGCCTGTTGCTCCGGCCCTTCGTCGTGTTCCGGTCCGTCCCGCGGTCACGGCCGGAGCGCGGTCAGGAGGAGAACAGCATCCGGCTGAAGCTCTTGTGGCGGCCGTGATGACCGTGGTGGCCGTGGTGAGGGGTTCCCCAGGCGGGAGGGGCCGGCGGGTAGGGCTGGGCGGCCGGGCCCGGCGGGGGCGGCGCCGGCTGCGACCACTGCGACTCGAGACGGGTGAGCGCCTCCAGTTCCCCGTAGTCGAGGAACACCCCCCGGCAGCCGCCGCACTGCTCGATCTGGATTCCGCTGCGGTTGTACGTCTGCATGTGCGCTCGGCACTTGGGGCACTGCATCGTCTCTCGCCTCCGTGGCGGTAGGGGCCGTGTGGTTGTACAGACGCGCCGCGGGGTGTTCCGGATGCGTCCGCGTACCGGTCGGATCGGTGGGGCGGGCCGTCCGGAGGCGCCCAGCGTAGGGCTCACGGGCCCCTTCAGGACCCCGCGATGCGGGAACAGGCGTCGACCAGGGCGCGGTCGGTCTCGTCCGGCGCGCGGTCCTCGGCCCCGGCTCTGACCAGTGCGCGGGCCGCCAGTTGGACGGTCAGGGCCCGCGCGGGGACGTCCAGCCGCGGCCAGGGGTCACAGGCAGGACCGTCCGGGCCGCCGGGGAGCGCGGTGCCGCCCGCGGCCCGGTAGGCGTCCAGGAAGCGGCCGAAGTCCGCGGGGGCCAGCAGCCCGGTGGCGAACCAGGCGGCGGGCCGGGCCAGGTCCCAGGCCGGGTCGCCCAGGCCCAGGTCGTCGATGTCGATGAGGCGCCAGGGGCCGTCGGGCGCCGGGTGCCGGACGACCTGGCCCAGATGGAGGTCGCCGTGGCAGAGGGCGTCCGCACGCGGCGGCGGGGCCTCGTCGCGCGTCCACGCGGGCAGGGCGGCCCAGGCCGCCTCGACCGCCCGTACCGCGGCGGTGCGGCGGACCGTGCGGCGCAGGGACTCCAGGGCGCGGGCGGCCTTGGCGGGGCCGCGCATCGGCGGGAGCGGTCCGGGCAGCGCGGCGGGCGGTACGGCGTGCAGGCGGGCGAGCAGCGCGCCGACCGCCTCCCAGGGGGCGGCCTCGGGTGCGCCCGGGTCCACGGGGGTGCCGTAGGGCCACAGGCTCACCGGGCGGCCGTCGGGCAGGGTGTCCAGAAACCGCCGCCTCGGCCCCGCCCCTGTTTCCGGGGTCCCGGTCCACGGGCCTCCGGCGGCGGGCAGCGGCGTGAGCAGGACGTGGCCGAGCAGCGGGTGGGCGGCGACGTCCAGCCGGAGCGCGAGCCGTCCGGGGTCGCCGCCGGGGGCGTGCGCCTTGGCCACGACGCTCCCGCCGCGTACGACGGTGGCGTCGGCCCGCTCGGCCAGCACCACGGGCCGGCCGGTGCCGTCGGCGGCCGCGGGGCGGGCGGATGCCGCGGCGTCGGCCAGGGCCGCCCGGTGGGCGAGATGCGCGATGAGCGGTGCGTGCGCCACGGTGTCCTTGCCCCTCCCGGGCCCGCGGGCGCGGGCCGTGCGGCGGATCGTACGGCCCAAGGCGGCGCGATGCCCGGGCAGTTCCCCAACTGCCCGGGCCTCACGCCGTCCGCCGTACCCCCGTCCCCACGGGGTTGGGTGACCGGATGTCCCGGCTCGGGCCGCTCTCCCGAGCCCGGGGCCCTGTGTCAGAGCCCCAGCAGTCCGGCCACGGACGACGCCTGTGTGATCACCGCCTCCGCCCCGCCGAAGACGACGGCCAGCAGGACGGCCAGCGGAAGGACCATGACGGCGGCCACCAGCGGGTGGCGGCGTCCGCCCGGCCGGGTGCCGAGGGCGGCGAGGTCCGCCAGGCGTTCCTGCGTCCGGGACGCCGGGCGCTGTGCTGTGTGCGCCATGGTTCCGCTCCTGTCGTGGTACGGGGCGGCGGGCGTCTGGCCTCGGGGGACGAGTGCTGCACCCGCCGCTTGAGAACAACACTAGGAGCGGGGGGCGCCCCTCGGCGTCATGCCGGCGTACCGAACGGAGGCCTCCCGCAGGATGACTCCCCCGCGCCCCGGGTACTCCCCAGGGTGGAGAAGCGCCTTCCGGGGCCCGGGTCTTCCCGGAGGGGAAGGGCCCAGGCCCGCGCCGCCGGTCAGCGGGCCGGCTCCTGTGCGGTGTCCTCCCGCGGCACCGGGTGCTCGACCAGGGCCAGAACCCGGTTGGCCATGAAGCGCGCGGTGCGCACCACCGTGCCGCTGCGGGTGATCTCGCTCACCTCCACCACTCCCCTGCGCACCTGCGTCTCCACCCGCCGACCCGCACGCGTGGCCGCCATCTCATAGGTACGGGTGGTGTCTCCGGCGTCCACCACGATCTCCACCCAATCGCCCTTCATCGTGCGATCCCCCTTCCGGGAAGGCCTGTCGGACGCCCCCTGAGCAGGGCTTCTCCCGCCCCTGACTGCCGCGCGCCCACTCCCCCAGTCTCCCACCGGGCACTGACAACCGGTCCGTTCCTCATGCGCGGCCTGTCGGCGCGAGGGGGCCGCAGTCCGTAAGCTGTGGCACGTCAGAGGGACCGGGCAGTGCGGGGCCGCCCACCGGGGCGGGACGGGCTCCCGGCCGGAGGTAGGGGAAGGACATGGCGATGATGCGGCTCCGGCGCGAGGACCCGCGAGTCGTCGGCTCGTTCAGGCTCCACCGGCGGCTGGGCGCGGGCGGCATGGGCGTGGTGTACCTCGGCTCCGACCGGCGCGGTCAGCGGGTGGCGCTGAAGGTGATCCGGCCGGATCTCGCGGAGGACCCCGAGTTCCGCTCGCGCTTCGCGCGCGAGGTGTCGGCCGCCCGCCGGATCCGCGGCGGGTGCACGGCCCGGCTGGTGGCGGCGGATCTGGAGGCGGACCGCCCGTGGTTCGCCACCCAGTACGTGCCGGGGCCCTCGCTGCACGACAAGGTGAACGAGGAGGGTCCGCTGCCCGCCGCGCAGGTCGCCTCGATCGGCGCGGCGCTGGCCGAGGGGCTGGTGGCGGTGCACGAGGCCGGTGTGGTGCACCGGGACCTGAAGCCGTCGAACATCCTGCTGTCGCCCAAGGGCCCGCGCATCATCGACTTCGGCATCGCCTGGGCGACCGGCGCCAGCACACTCACCCACGTCGGCACGGCGGTGGGCTCCCCTGGCTTCCTGGCGCCCGAGCAGGTGCGGGGGGCGGCGGTGACCCCGGCGACGGACGTGTTCTCGCTGGGCGCGACGCTGGCGTACGCGGCGACCGCGGACTCGCCTTTCGGGCAGGGCAGTTCGGAGGTGATGCTGTACCGGGTGGTGCACGAGGAGCCCCAGCTGCACGGTGTGCACGCGGCGTTGGCGCCGCTGGTGCGGGCGTGCCTGGCGAAGGACCCGGAGGACCGGCCGAGCACCCTGCAACTGTCGCTGCGGCTGCGGGAGATCGCCGCCCGGGAGGCGCGCGGGCTGCCGGAGGGCGCGGCCACCGGGGCGGCCGTACGCCCGGCGCGGCCGACCGGGAAGCGGGCCGAGCAGTATCTGCGGCAGCGCACCTCGCGCGACGGCGACCGCCCTTCGGGCGGCCGCGGCTCCCAGGGGACCTCCGGCCGCGCGGGCCTCGCCGACCGGGACGGGGCGGGCGTGTCCCGGGGCCCGATGCCTCGTACACCGGCCCGGAACACCCTTCGTCCCTCCGCCGGGGGGCGGTCCGGCGGCGCGACGGGAGGGGCGTCGGCCCGTCGTCCGGTGCGCACCGCGGGTGGCGCCCGGCCGGGGTCCCGGCGGCCGGCGAACCCCCGTCTGCTGCGCCAGCGCCTGGTCGTGTTCGTGACGGTGACGCTGCTGGTCGCACTCGGCATCGCGGCGGCACAGGGCTGTCAGGGGCCGGCGCGGGGGCTGGGAGGTCCCGCGGGTCCGGCCGTCGGCACCGGGGACGCGACCGCGGGCGCGGCCGAGGCCGGGGTGCCGGGCTCCGCCGGTCCGGTGGCGCGCCCGGCTCGTTGACGCCTGCTCACTTCCGGTGCCTACAGCGCGCCGAGTGCGGACAGGACGGTCAGGCACAGCGGGAGGGTGGCGGCGAAGGCGCCGCCCGCGTGCAGCGCGGCTTCGGGGAGGGTACTGCCCGCGGCGCCGGAGAGGATGCCCGCGACCAGGGCGACGAGGGCGGAGAACAGAACGGCGACCAGGACCCACAGGGCTCTGACCACCGGGGGGTGTGAGACGGGCTGGGTGCTCATCGGTCGTCTTCCTTCCCTTCGGGAGGACGGCCTGGGCGAGCACGGACAGCCCCGACCCGACCGCCCCCTGGACGGGGCAAAGTCGAGATCTGCACCCCCAGTACAGACCTGCGTGTCATCGACGTGAGCGGGCCGGTCGGCGGTCGGCCCGCCGCCGGCCGCGCCGACCGAGTACTGGCGCGTTCACTTTATCACCCAGTGTCACCGGATGCCCGCTTTGGCGGACAGTGGACACACGGACGGGCTCACCCCGCGGCGGGACCGGTCGCGTAGAAGGCCACGGCCGCCGCCGCGGCGACGTTGAGGGAGTCCACGCCCGCGCTCATGGGGATCCGCACGGCCATGTCGGCGGCCGCGACCGTGGAAGGGCGCAGGCCGTCCCCCTCTGAGCCGAGGATCAGGGCGAGCCTGGGGTGCCGGCGGGCCGCGAACTCGCCGAGCCCGACCGCGTTCTCGTCCAGGGCGAGCGCCGCGGTGACGTACCCCGCCTCCCGCAGCACCCCGACGTCCCCGGGCCAGGACTCCAGCCTGGTCCACGGCACCTGGAGGACCGCGCCCATGGAGACCTTGACCGAACGCCGGTAGAGGGGGTCGGCGCAGTCCGGTGAGAGCAGTACCGCGTCCATGCCCAGCGCCGCCGCGCTGCGGAACAGGGCACCGATGTTGGTGTGGTCGTTCACGGCCTCCAGCACCGCCACCCGGCGTGCGTCCGCCAGCAGGTCCGCCGGGCTCGGGAGGGGCTTGCGCCGCATCGAGGCCAGGGCCCCGCGGTGCACGTGGTAGCCCGTCACCCGTTCGGCCACCTCCGGGCCGACGCTGTAGACGGGCGCCCGGGTACCGGCGACCACGTCGCGCATCGCCTCGGCCCACTTGGGCGTCAGCAGCATCGACCGCATCTCGTAGCCTGCCGCGAGGGCACGCCGGATGACCTTCTCGCCCTCGGCGATGAACAGGCCCTCCGCCGGTTCGCGCACGCGCCGCAGCCGGACGTCGGTCAGGCCGGTGTAGTCGCCCAGGCGCGGATCACCGGGGTCCTCGACGCTGATCGGGCCCCGGGCCGTCCCGGTCCCGCCCTCCGGCGCCGCGGTGTCCGCTTCCTGCACCCCGGTCCTTCCGGTGCCCTCGGCTTCCCGCGCCGTCACCGGCCGGTCCCGGCCCGGTTCACGCCGACCACCTCTCCGACGACGATCACCGCGGGCGGGCGTACACCCTCCTCCTCGACCGTGCGCGCCACGGTCGCCAGGGTGGCGTCCACCCGGCGCTGGCCGGCCATGGTGCCCTCCTGGACCACGGCGACGGGCGTGTCCGGGGCCCGTCCGTGCTCGACGAGGGCCTCGGCGATGGCGCCGATGCGCTCCACCGCCATCAGCATCACCAGGGTGCCGCGCAGCTTCGCCAGGGCCGCCCAGTCCACCAGCGAACGCGGATCGCCGGGGGCGACATGGCCGCTGACGACGGTGAACTCGTGGGCCACCCCGCGGTGTGTGACCGGGATGCCCGCGGCGCCGGGCACGCTGACGGAGCTGGAGATGCCGGGCACCACCGTGACCGGGATCCCGGCCTCGGCCAGCGCCTGCGCCTCCTCCATGCCGCGGCCGAAGACATAGGGGTCGCCGCCCTTGAGGCGTACGACGAACCTTCCGGCCCTGGCGTGCTCCACGAGGGCCGCGTTGATGGCCTCCTGCGCCATCGCCCGGCCGTAGGGGATCTTGGCGGCGTCTATCACCTCGACGTGCGGCGGCAGTTCGTCCAGCAGGTCGCGCGGGCCGAGCCGGTCGGCGATCACCACGTCCGCCTCGGCCAGCAGCCGGCGGCCGCGCACCGTGATCAGGTCCGGGTCGCCCGGGCCTCCGCCGACCAGTGCGACACCGGCCCTGCGGGCGCGGTGCCGGGGGGCGGTCAGGGTACCGTCGCGCAGGCCCTCGACCACGGCGTCGCGCACGGCGGCCGAGCGGCGCGGATCGCGTCCGGTGAGGACGGCGACGGTGACGCCCTCACTGCGTCCGGTGGCCGGGGTCCAGGCGGTGGCGGCGTCGGCGTCGTCGCTGCGGACGCACCACACCCGGCGCTCCTCGGCCTCGGCGGAGGCGGCCGCGTTGGCGCCGGCGTCGTCGGTGGCGACGACCGCGTACCAGGCGCCGTCCAGATCGCCCGGACGGTAGGCGCGGCGCTCCCAGCGCAGCTCGCCCGCCTCGGCCATGGCCTCCACCGAGGGGGTGGCCGAGGGCGCGATCACCAGGACGTCGGCGCCCGCGGCCAGCAGCGCGGGCAGCCGCCGCTGGGCGACGGTCCCGCCGCCGAGGACGACCACACGGCGCCCGGTCAGACGCAGGCCCACGGGGTAGGCAGGGTGCGCGAAGTGGTCGGACATGGCGGTGCGGCTCCTCGGAGGATCGCGGGCCGCTGCGGCACTGGAGCGGCAAAGACGGGACTGGCTGCGGAGGGCAGCGGGTGCGGGCAGCGTACGACGCGGCGGCCCGGACCCGCTGTGCCGCAGGTCACCGGAGGAGGCCTGCGGCTCTCCGGCGACCTGCGGGCGGTACGGCGGCGGGGCGTGTCAGTTCTTCTCGGTGACGCCCGCCGAGTCGAAGGTGGCCACCTCGTGCATGGCCCGGGCCGCGCTCTGCACCACCGGCAGGGCCAGCAGGGCGCCCGTCCCCTCGCCGAGCCTCAGGTCGAGGTCGATCAGGGGGCGCAGGCCCAGCTTGGTCAGCGCGGCGACATGGCCGGGCTCCGCGCTGCGGTGGCCGGCGATGCAGGCCGCCAGCGCCTCGGGCGCGACGGCTCGCGCGACCAGGGCCGCCGCCCCCGCGCTCACTCCGTCGAGGATGACGGGGGTGCGCAGCGAGGCGCCGCCGAGGATCAGTCCGGTCAGCGCGGCGTGCTCCAGCCCGCCGACCGCCGCCAGGACACCGAGGGGGTCGGAGGCGTCGGGCCGGTGCAGCTCCAGGGCGCGGCGGACCACCTCGACCTTGCGGGCGTGCATCTCGTCGCTGACGCCGGTGCCGCGACCGGTGACCTCGGCCGGGTCGGCACCGGTGAAGACCGCGATCAGCGCGGCGGACGCGGTGGTGTTGGCGATGCCCATCTCACCGGTCAGCAGCGCCTTGTTGCCCGCCGCCACCAGGTCACGGGCGGTCTCGATGCCCACCTCGACCGCGCGCGTCACCTCCTCGCGGGTGAGTGCGGGCCCGGCGGTGAAGTCGGCCGTGCCGGGCCGCACCTTGCGCGGCAGCAGGCCGGGCGCGGACGGCAGGTCGGCGGCCACGCCCACGTCCACCACGCAGACCTCGGCGCCCACCTGGCCCGCGAAGGCGTTGCAGACCGCGCCGCCGTTCAGGAAGTTGGCGACCATCTGCGCCGTGACCTCCTGCGGCCAGGCGGTGACGCCCTGGGCGTGCACCCCGTGGTCCCCGGCGAAGACGGCGACGGCCGCGGGTTCGGGGACCGGCGGGGGGCACTGCCGGGCCAGACCGCTGAGCTGCGCGGAGATGATCTCCAGCATGCCGAGCGCGCCGGACGGCTTGGTCATCCGCTTCTGGCGCTCCCACGCCTCGCCGAGCGCCTTGGCGTCCAGCGGGCGGATGCCCGCCAGGGTCTCGGTGAGCAGGTCGTGCGGCTCCTCCGCGCCGGGCAGGACCCGGCGGCCGTAGGACTCCTCGTGGACGACCCAGGACAGCGGGCGGCGCTTGGACCAGCCCGCCTGCACCAGCTCGGGCTCGTCCGGGAAGGCGTCCACGTACCCGATGCACAGGTAGGCGACGACCTCCAGGTGCTCGGGCAGGCCGAGGACCCGGACCATCTCGCGCTCGTCGAAGAAGCTGACCCAGCCCACGCCCAGGCCCTCGGCACGGGCCGCGAGCCAGAGGTTCTCCACCGCCAGGGCCGAGGAGTAGGGCGCCATCTTCGGCTGGGTGTGGCGGCCGAGGGTGTGGCGGCCGCCGCGGGTGGGGTCGGCGGTGACGACGATGTTGACCGGGGTGTCGAGGATCGCCTCGACCTTCAGCTCCTTGAACTGCTTGGCGCGGGCCCGGGGCAGCGACCGGGCGTACGCGTCGCGCTGGCGCATGGCCAGCTCGTGCATCGTCCTGCGGGTCTCCTCGGAGCGGATGAGGACGAAGTCCCACGGCTGGGAGTGGCCGACGCTGGGGGCGGTGTGGGCCGCCTCCAGGACGCGCAGCAGCACGTCGTCCGGGATCGGGTCGGAGCGGAAGCCGTTGCGGATGTCCCGCCGCTCGCGCATGAGGCGGTGCAGCGTCTCGCGTTCGGCCTCGTCGTAGCCCGGGGCGGCGGGGGCGGGGGCGGCACCGGTTTCGGCGGCGGCCTCCTGGGCTCCGCCGGCCTCGGCGGTGGTGGCTGCCTCCGCCGTCCCGGTCCCGGGCTCCTGCCCGGCCACGGGTACGGCCGGCCCGCCGTCGGCGGGCGGCTGTGCGTCGTCCTGTCGAGGGGCCTCGGCGGTGACCGCCACGGCCTCCATCACCTGCGGCCCGGCGCCGGGCACCGCGGCCACGGCGAGCCGCTGCTGCTCGGGGGCCGGTTCGGGAGCCTCCTCCGCCGGTGCCGGCGCGGGCTCCGGAGCGGGAGCCCCGGCCTCGGCGGGCACGGGCTCGGGCGGCACCTGGGCCGGCGCGGGTTCGGCGACCGCGGGTTCGGGGGCGGGCTCCTCGGCCGCCTCCTGGGAAGCGGCTTCCTCGG
>NZ_JAKMAY010000225.1:0-9607 GCF_022015835.1 Streptomyces sp. ICN903
CCGTACCCCCGTTCGACTCCCACCCCGGCCGGTCGGCCAATACTGTACTTCTGCAAAGCAGTTGGTCGATCGGAATACCCCAGCGCCGGTGCGCCCGGTGCTGGGGTGGCCCCATACCGGGGTTCCGGGACCGACCTCTTCGTTCCGGGGCCGTCGGCGGGCCTCGGGTCAGCGCCACCCGAGATCCGGTTCTCCGGGCTCAGCGCTACGCTGAGCCCGTGATGAGCAAAAGAGCGGGTGGACGGTGGCTCGCCGCCGCTTTGGCGGTCTCCGCGGTACTCGCCTCGGGGTGCGCGGACCCGGTCGATCCTGACGAACTGCCCGGCGTGTACCGCAACGAGGCGACCGGCGCCGAGATCGTGCTCGGCTCCGACGGGACGTTCTCCGCCACCGATGTGGCGATGGACGGGGTCTCCGATCCCGTCGACTTCAGCGGCGAGTGGGATTTCCACGACGACCAGGCGTCCAGCGACTTCGTCTACCTGTTGGTCGAGGACGGCGGGCTCGGCAGGATCGGCGGCGTCCAGCTCTACACGAGCGGCCCGGAGAAGGTGTACTTCAACACCGACCCGGACGGGCCGCCGACCCTGGAACTCACCAAGGCGGCCGCGCGGTAGGTCCTGCCTGCCGAGTCCGGCACGCGGCGGCACCGCGCCCCGCCCGCGCCGCCGAGCTTCCTCGGCCGGCGGGCGGCCGACGGAGAAGTCACACCTCGTCCGGGAGGGCGGCTTGCGCCGGTGCCTGCCCGGCGTGGGAAGGCGGGGAAGCGGGCGACTGCCGCAGCGGAACCTCCGCCCAAACGGTCTTGGTGAACGCGTCCCGCACCTCGCACCCCCAGCGCCGGGCGTACACCGCGACCAGGAGCAGCCCCCGCCCCGACACCTCGTCGGGTGGCCCCGGTTCGGCTGCGGGGTGGCGGGGGAGGCGTTCGGACAGGGTGTCGGTGACCTCGATCCGCATCACGGCCGGCTCGGACAGGGCCGGTTCATGCGAGGCGGACTCGTGCGCGGCCGGCTCGGGCGGCAGGAGCAGCGTCAGCCGGAAGTCCCGGCCCGGAAGGCTGCCGTGGGTGACGGCGTTGGCCGCCAGTTCGGCCGTCACCAGGGCGACGGCGTGCGCGGCGTCGCAGCCGTGCGGCAGGCCGGTCCACTCGGCGAACTGCTGCACGGCGAGCCTGCGCGCCAGCCGCGCGCCCCGCCGCGTGCCGCTGAGGCGGGTGCTGAACCGCGGTGCCCCGGTGGCCTGTTCGGCGGCCTGCCCGGCTGGGCGGTCGTTGGGGCGTGTGGTGGACCGCCCGGCGGCGGAACTCTGGTGTCGCATGCCGTAACCGTCCCGTCACACAAGGGCGTACGGCCAGGTCGGACCGCCGTACACGCCCGTGCGCGAACCCCTTGTACGGCGGTTGTACGGCCGCCGCCCGCGACCCGTCCGGCACCGGCTCGGTTCGCCATGGAGGTGCACCCGCGACGGACCAGGTCGGCCGCGACGGGTGGGCGGCGTTCGTCGCGCTCGCGGCCGGGCGCTGAACCCGGTCCCGCACCGCTGCGGCCCGGACACCGTCCGGGCCGCAGCGGTGTGAGCGGGCGGGGTTACGCGGCCTCCGTCTTCTCCCCGGAGGGCTCGGCGGCCGCCGCCGTCTCCTCCGGCCCGTCTCCGTCGTCCAGGACGATGCGGACGGTACGGCGTCCGTCGCCGGGCCCGGCCTCGGTCAGCCGGTCGCGGATGCGGTCGTAGAGCACGGCGGCCATCGCCCAGTCCGCGTCCACCTCCTCGCTCGCCTTCTCGCGGGTCTTCCAGAGGCTGATCAGGGCGGCGATGAGGGACGGCCCGGACAGGTGCGTCCACACCAGGCCGTGCTCGGCGTCCTCCTCGACCGTTCCGGGGACGCGGAAGCGCGGGTGACGCGCGGCCTGTACGAGCAGGAACTCCCAGGTGTCGCGGTGGCAGACCAGTTCGGCGCGCGACACCCCGGCGGCGTTCAGCAGCAGCTCCGCGTGCTCGGCCATCGGGTCGGGCGGCGTCCCCCGGTCGTCGTCCCGCCACCCCGTCCGCTGCCCGTCTGTGCCGTCCGCGTGGACGCCGTGGAGCCGCCGGCCGTCCGCTGCCGGGGACGCCGCTGTGCGGTCGGTACGGCCGGGGGCGTCCTCGGAACGGTTCCGGAGGGCCTGCTCGGCGGCCTTCTTCACCGCCCTCACGCGCTCTTCCGGTGTCTCCTCGGCCTCCCCGGAGGGAGCTGCCCCGGCCGTGGAATCCGGTACGCCGTCCTGCTCCCGCTCCATGCATTCCTCCTGTTGCAGGCTGTCCTCTGTCTCAGGGGCTTCGTCTGACGGGACCGACGGCTGCGCCAAAGGCGGGGCCCCGGCCGTCTCCGCCGTTCCGTCCTCCGCCTCACCGGTGTCGTCCGCCCCGCCGAGCTCGTCGGCGCCGGGGGAGCCCGGGGCGGGCGGTGGTTGTGCCCCGGTACGGCCACCGGTGATCTCCAGGCGCAGTTCGCCCAGGCGGCCGAGGATCTCCTCCTGCCGCCGTAGCTGCGTCTGGTTGTCCTCCTGGAGGATCCTGGTCCCGTCGGAGACGGCCCTCCGGAGCCTGTGGAGCTCTCCGCTCATCGCCTGCGACGGCGACTTCTCCGCCGCCTCGGCGAGCGTGGTGCGGATCTCCGCGATCTCGCGGCCGATCCGGCCGATCCCCTCACCGAGACCGCCGAGCCTTCCGTCGCAGGCGCCGGGCCCCTCTTTGGGCGGCTGTTTCCGCCTCAGCGTGAACCGCACGCAACCCCCTTGTCGCTTTGAGTGACGAGCCGATCCTTTCCCTGGGCCCGATCGGGCGACGCAGGCGTTTTCCGGCCAGGACGGTGCCGCGCCGCCGGTGTTGGCGGAACCTGCGGCCCCACGCTGGGCGGTTGCCTCCCAGCACCCCCGAAGGAGTGGTGGCCTGGACGTATGTGCCCCGCCCCTTCCTCGCGGTCCCGCGAAGCGGAAGGCGGCGGGCGGCGGACGTATGGCCGGGCCTGCGCCGGCCGTCGGCGACCCGTACAACGGCCTCTTGTACGGGCGTTGTACGGGTTCCGGGCCGTGCCCCGGCCCGCGCGGGCCGCGTTGGACATGGCCCCGGCGGTGACGGACGGCGGAAGCCGCCGGGGGCTCGGACGAGCGGTATGGACTTGGGGACGAAGGGGTGTGAGGGCGGTGCGGGACACGCGGAACGGCCGCGCGGTACGGGTGAAGGAGGACAGCGGCGACCCGCCGGGGGTGTGGTCCGCCTACGGCAGGTTGCTCCAGCACCTGCGCAAGCAGGCCGGGTTGAGCCAGCAGAAGCTCGGGGACGCCATCGGGTACTCGCTGGAGCAGGTCGCCTCGGTCGAGCAGGGACGGCGGCCCGCGAAGGCCGCGTTCACGATCGCGGCGGACCGCGCGCTGGGGGCGAGGGGAGTCCTGGAAGTCCTCCAGGACGATGTGGAGCGGGCCAAACTTCCGCGCTTCTTCCGCAACTTCGCGCTCCTTGAGTCGGAGGCGCTGAGCCGCTTCTCCTACGATCCGCTGCTGGTGCCGGGCCTGTTGCAGACGGAGGGCTACGCGCGGGCGGTCTTCGGCGGGCACTGCCCGCCGCTGAGCGAGGAGACCATCGACCAGCACACCGAGGCCCGGCTCAGCCGCCAGAAGCTGCTGACGCGTGTGCCGGTGGCGGAGCTTTCGTTCATCATCAGCGAGGAGGCGCTGCGCGATCCCGTGGGCGGCCCGGAGGTCATGCGCGGGCAGTGGCGACGTCTGCTGGAGGTCAGCGCGCTGCGGAACGTCGAGGTGCAGGTCATGCCCGCCGGGCGCGGATTCCACCCGGGGAAGAACGGTCCGTTCGTGATCCTGGAGACGAAAGAGCACCGGGACATCGGCTACTTCGAGTCCCAGGGCGTCGGGTGCGTCGTATCGGATACCTCCGAGGTCAGAGCCTTCTCCCTGCGTTATGGCAAGCTGCGGTCGCAGGCCCTGAACGTCGAGGAGTCTGCACGACTCATCGAGCGGCTGGTGGGAGAGACATGAGCGTGGAACAGGTGACCGGCAACACGGGTGAGCTGTACTGGTTCAAGAGCAGCCACAGCGGATCGGACGGTGGGGACTGCGTGGAGGTGGCCGCCGGGGCGGACGCCGTGTACGTGCGGGACTCCCAGGATGTCGAGCGGGCCACGCTCTGCTTCCCGGCCCGGAGTTGGGACGCGTTCGTCGGTGACGTCGGCGGCGGCTCCGCGCTGAGCGCCTGAGAGCACGGCCCAGGCCCGGGTGGTCCGGGCCGGCCTTGTGCGTGAGCGGGCACCGTCAGCGCGTGCGGTGCCCGCCCGTACGGCTCGGAGGACGGGCCCTGGTGCCCGGAGCCCGGCGTGCCGCCGGGGTCAGCGGTAGGCACCGAGGAAGGCGGCGACGCCGGCGGTGGCGTAGTGGTCCAGTTCGTCCTGCGTGTGCTGAGGTCCTCCGTGGAACATGGCCTTGTTCACGGGAATCCAGAGCAGCAGGCCGGAGAAGTGGTTGGCGGCCAGCAGCGGGTCGTCGGTCCGGAGCAGCCCCTTGTCGGACAGGTGCCGGAAGGTGGCCGCCAGCGTGTCGAGAACCCGATGGAAGCCCTGTTCGTACCAGGCTGCGCCCAGCTCCGGGAAGGT
Source organism: Streptomyces sp. ICN903 (assembly GCF_022015835.1). Lineage (NCBI taxonomy): Bacteria > Bacillati > Actinomycetota > Actinomycetes > Kitasatosporales > Streptomycetaceae > Streptomyces > Streptomyces sp. ICN903. Next base: position 4,646 of record NZ_JAKMAY010000225.1, read on the forward strand.
GTCGGCGTTGGCGATGATCAGGCGCCGCAGCTGGAGGACCTGTGGCTGGGTGAGGGCGGTCAGGAACTGGCCGGCGAGCCGGGTGAGGTTCTCCTCCAGCCGGTCGGCGTCGGCCGGGATGTCGGCCACCAGATCGATCATGGCGTCGATCCGGTCGGTGGTGGCCATGACGATCTCGGTGAACAGCTTCTCCTTGTCGGCGAAGTGTTTGTAGACGGTCTGCTTGGAGACCGCGGCCAGCTTCGCGATGTCGTCCATGCTGGTGCCCGAGTACCCCTTGGCCATGAACGCCTGCGTGGCGGCTTCCATGATCGCCCTGTGCTTGCGGGCCGACCGGCTCTGATCGTTCGCTTCCAAACCGACTCCTCTGACAGTACTGGACAGTCCAGTTCTGATGGCTCTATCGTAATGCCCGGATCAAGACCGGTACCAAACCGTCTAGTTCTCTTACTGGGGGAGACGCATCATGACCCACACCATCGAGGCTCCGGTGGCCGCCGCCGTCCCGGCGCCGCCCCGGTCGACGACCCGCACCCTTCTGGTGAGCGGCACCGTGGCGGGCCCGCTGTTCCTGGCCGGGGGTGTGATCCAGGGGCTGACGCGCGACGGCTTCGACTTCACCCGCAACGCGATCAGTCAGCTCAGCCTCGGCGACCTCGGCTGGATCCAGGTGACCGGTTTCCTGCTGACGGGCGTACTGCTGATCGCCGGTTCGGCCGGTATGCGCCGTGCGCTGCGCGATGAACCCGGCGGGGTGTGGGCATCTCGGCTGGTCGGCGTCTTCGGCGCGTCGTTCCTGCTGGCCGGCGTGTTCACCGCCGACCCCGGCGGCGGCTTTCCTCCGGGCGACCCCGCAGCCCGGATCACCTCACTGAGCGGGCACGGCGCCGTCCACATGGTCAGCGGCATGGTGGGCTACCTCGCCCTGTGCGCGGCCTTCCTCGTCCTGGCCCGTCATTTCGCCGCTCACCAACGCCGAGGATGGGCCATCGGCTCCCGTCTCGTGCCCCTCGGTGTCCTCGCCGGCTTCGCGGGCTCCTCCGCCACCCCGCTCGCCTTCACCGCCGGAGCCGGCCTGGGCCTGCTGTGGCTGGCCGCGGTCACCGCACGCCTGGCCAGGGCATAGGCAGTCCCCTCAACAGACACGACACCGCCCACGAGAGACAGGACACTGCGATGACCGCACCGGTGAAGGGCCCCGCCAGCTACTTCCCCTCCATCGAGAAGAAGTACGGCCGCCCGATCGCGGACTGGAAGCACCTCATCCGCGCCTCGCCCATGACCAAACACATGGAGCTCGTCACCTGGCTCAAGGCCGAGCACGGACTCGGCCACGGACACGCGAACGCGCTCGTCGCACACACGCTTGCCGAGGACAGCGGCAAGTAGCCCGGACGGAGGTGCCGTGGGGCCCGCTCGCGGTCCCACGGCGCGTCCGTGCCGCCGGTCACCGTGAGCACCGAGCAGACGGATGCGGCACCGCCCGAGGCGATGGGCGGCCACCGCCGGGCCCGGGTTCTGGCCCGGCTTCCGCGGAAGACGCCCGCCGCCCCGGCTGTACGGGTGCTGTACGGGCCCGTACTGCGGGGGCGGTCGGGCCGGGTGTGCCCGTGAGGAGGATCGGAACGGCCGGTGGCGACAACGGGCCGATCCCGGTTCCGGTTCGGTGAATCAGGCCGTCTTCGGAGGTCGACGGCCGGGGCGGTAACGGGTGTGGGGCCTCCGGGACGGGTGACCGGCCGCCCGCCACGTCCCCGGCCGCTACGTACCCCGGCGCAGAAGACGGAGGAGACCGGCCGGGCCCCACCCCCGAGGGGCCCGGCCGGAGCGTTCGCGGTACCAGCGGCGCAGGCGGCGCCGCTGGTGCCGGGACAGGGTGGAGTCGGACTCCAGCAGGTGCGCGACGAAGCGCATGGCGTCCGGGCGGTATCCGTCGGTCATGGGGCGGCCGCGGGCGTAGGCGGCGAACGCCGGGCGGTAGCGGTCGCCCAGGATGCGCGGCAGTTCGGGCGCGATCCCGGCGATGACCGAGGCCCGCTTGGCGACCAGCGCCCGGCGCTGCACCTCCAGCCGCGCGGGGTCGAAGCCGGCCGGCGCGGGACCGTCGGCGACCAGGGCGCCCAGCAGGGCGGTTTGGGCGGCGGCCAGCCGACGGCGGGCCGCGTCGGTGCCGGTGTCCGTGTCGGCGCCGGGTCCGGTGGCAGGGCGGGTGACAGGTCCGGCGCCGGGTCCGGTGACAGGGCCGGTGGTAGGGCGGGTGTCAGGCACGGGGGGCTCCCGAGGCCCGCGCCGCGCCCTCGAACACGCCCCGCACGGAAGCCAGTTCGGCGGCCAGCTCCTCCTCCGGAGGGAAGTCGTCGTCCCGCTCCAGCAGCACCCCCGGCGGATCGGTGCGCGCGCACAGTTCGGCCAGCAGCTCCAGCACGGGCTCCGGCACCGGGTGGGCGTGGCTGTCGTGCCACACCCCGTCGCGCTCCACACCGCCCGCCACGTGAACGTACGCCAGCGCGTCCAGCGGCAGGCCGTCCAGGACGGCCAGCGGGTCCTCGCCTCGGTTGACGCGGTTGGTGTGGAGGTTGGCGACGTCGATCAGCAGGCCGACGCCCGTGCGGTCCACCAGCTCGGTCAGGAACTCCGCCTCGCCCAGCTCCTCGCCGGGCCAGGGCAGCAGGGCCGCGATGTTCTCCAGTGCCAGCGGCACGGGCAGCGCGTCCTGGGCGATCATGACGTTCTCGCAGAGCACCTCCAGCGCGTCGCGGGTGCGCGGCACCGGCAGCAGGTGCCCGGCCTCCATCGCCGGTGCCCCGGTCCCCGGCCCCCCGGCCCGGACGAACGCGATGTGCTCGGTGACCAGCGGCGCCTCCAGCGCCTCGGCCCGGTGCGCCAGCGCCGCCAGCCGGGCGGGGTCGGGCCGCTGCGCGCCCCCGAGCCCGAGCCCCACCCCGTGCGGCACCACGGTGGTGCCGCGCTCGCGCAGCCGTACCAGCGCCGGCGGAAGGTGGTCGGGGCAGACGTTCTCCGCGACCACCTCCACCCAGCCGACGTCCGGCAGCGCCTCGATCGCGTCCGCGATTCCCGGCCGCCAGCCGATCCCCGTACCCAGTCGTGCCACGCCCGCCCCCCTCGACGGTTCCTCCCCGGTTCCTCCCCGTGTGGGGTTGTCATCTCCGGGCAGAGGGATCACCAATCCCGCGCGGCGGAGTTCAGAGCTTCACCTGAGCTTTCGCCGGGGCCCCACCCCGGTCCGTTCGCGGCCGCCGCCCGTGTGTCGCGCCCGCATCGGATCGCAGAACGACGAAAATCGGACCAGTCCTCCAGGGAGAGGTACATGCTGGAAAAGCTGCAGCGCCTACTGGGGCTCCGTACCGATCCGGTCATCTTCTTCACCTCGGCCGGGCTCACCGTGCTGTTCGTGGTCGCGGCGATCTCGCTGACGGAGCAGGTGGACCGGATCTTCGCCACGGCCTCGGAATGGCTGCTCACCCAACTGGGCTGGTTCTACATCCTGGGCGTGACGACCTTCCTGGTCTATCTGCTCTGGATCGCCGTCAGCCGCTACGGCCACATCCGCCTGGGCGCCCAGGACGACCGCCCGGAGTACAGCACGCGGACCTGGTTCGCGATGCTGTTCGCCGCCGGGATCGGCACGATCCTGATGTTCTGGGGGGTCGCCGAGCCGATCAGCCACTTCGCCGAGCCGCCCCAGCAGGGCGTCGAGCCGGAGAGCACCGAGGCCGCCCGGATGGCGATGGCCTACTCGCTGTACCACTTCGGCCTGCACACCTGGTCGATCTTCTGCCTGCCGTCGCTGACGTTCGCCTACTTCGTCTACGTGCGCGGGATGCCGTTCCGCGTCAGCTCGGTCCTGTACCCCCTGCTGGGCGACCGGGTGTACGGCACGGCGGGCCGGATCGTGGACATCGCGGCGGTGATGGGCACGCTCTTCGGCGTCGCGGTCTCCATCGGTCTGGGCACGATGCAGATCAACAGCGGACTGGCGCGGCTGTTCGGCCTGCCGGAGAACTCGCTGGTGCAGGTGCTGCTGATCACCGTGATCACCGCCATCGCCACCACCTCGGTGGTCTACGGCCTGGACAAGGGCATCAGGCGGCTGTCGAACATCAACATCGTCATGGCCGTCGGGCTGATGCTCTTCGTGCTCGCCACCGGGGCGACGCTGTTCCTGGCCAAGGGGATCATCGAGAACGTCGGCGTCTACCTGTCCTCGCTGGTGTCGCTCGCCTTCTGGAACGACACCTTCGCCGACACCGGCTGGCAGGGCACCTGGACGGTGTTCTACTGGGCCTGGACGATCACCTGGTCGCCGTTCGTGGGCATCTTCATCGCCCGCATCTCCAAGGGCCGCACGATCCGCGAGTTCGTCCTCGGCGTCCTCGCGCTGCCCACGGCCTTCACCATCGTGTGGTTCAGCGTCTTCGGGATGTCCGCCATCGACATCGAGATGAACGGCGCCGGCGGGCTGGTGCGGAACGTGGTGGAGGAGGGCGACATCCCCGGCGCGCTCTTCACCTTCCTGGAGAACTACCCGCTCACCACCTTCGTCTCGGCCCTGTCGGTGCTGATCGTGGTCATCTTCTTCACCACCTCCTCGGACTCGGCGTCCCTGGTGGTGGACATGCTCAGCGCCGGGCAGCGGGAGGAGGGCGGGCCGACGCGGCAGCGGGTGTTCTGGGCGATCACCGAGGGCGTGGTCGCGGGGACGCTGATCGCGGCCACCGGCAAGAGCGGCCTGGACGCGCTCGCCGAGGTGATCACGGTGCTCGGCCTGCCGTTCTTCGTCCTTGCCTTCCTGATGATGTACTCGCTGGTCCGCGCCATGCGCACGGACTTCCCCGAGCTCACCGGCCCGCCCGCCGCGCTGCGGCGGCGGATGGAGCGGGAGCGCAGGACGCGGGAGTGGGGCGCGGGCAAGCGGGACGGTGAGGGGGAGACCTCCGGGGG
>NZ_JAKMAY010000226.1:0-9570 GCF_022015835.1 Streptomyces sp. ICN903
GGGCGGCTCACCGGCTCCAGCGTTGGCCGGGGGTCAGGGCCGGAGCCGGGGAGCCGTCACTGCATGACGGCCAGGGCCAGAGCGCGGCGGGCCCGCAGGGAGGCCCGCTCGGCACGGCGCTGCATGCGCCGGGCGGTGATCACCCGGTGGCCGAGTTGTTCCGACTCGGCCTCCCGCATGCGTTCACGCATATGGGCACGGGCCATGGCTTCTGGGATGAGTTGCATGTCGCGGGTCCTGTTCTGGAGCGAGGCGGTGGCGTCGGGCTGTGTGCTCGCGTGGTTGTCGGTGTTGAGGGTCATCGCGGATTCCGGCTTCGGGAAGGGACGCAGCGCGGGACCGTGCGTCGCGGGGTGATCGATCGTGCCGACGGTGTTCATGCCGTGACCGGGTTCTTGCGGGGGCGGCCACGCGGCCGCTTGCGGGGAACGACCACCCCTTGGACGAACAGCTCGCCGCCCCAGACGCCCCAGGGCTCGCGGCGGTCCTTGGCGCCGGCGAGGCAGGCCTCGCGCAGCGGGCAGGTCTGGCACAGGGACTTGGCGTACTCCACGTCGGCCGGCGACTCGGCGAAGAAGACCTCCGGGTCGTAGCTGCGGCAGGGCACGGCCACACCGAGACGCTCGATGGCGTCGTCGAGCTCGGTGAGCGTGGTGAGCGGGGTCAAGGAGTCCTCCGTGGGATCGGACGTTCGGATCGGGTCGGGCTGTACGGACGGGGCGTGCGTCTGGATGTGCACGGCGGTGGATTCCTCGTCTGTGTGTCGTCTCTTCGACCCGGCTGGTGGCCGGGCCACTTGGGGAAAACAGAAGGGCCGCGGATCCCGGTGTGGGTTCCGCGGCCCTGGAAGGTGCCGACCTGATCGTGCCGATCAGGCTGGATCTCTCCAGGGTTCGAGCCCACGGAAGGCCCACATCGTGTGGTGCTTGGCCTGCTTCTGTCCGTTGCCGGCACCGTTGGCCGCGCCGGTGAGGGCATAGGCATCAGCCTGTGCCGCCGCCACTACCGCGGGTGCCTGGGTCGGTCGCTCGCTGACCCGCTCGCGAATCGACAGAACCGCGAGGGAGGCCGGACGCGCGGCCGTAAAGCCGAAGGCACGGGTGCCGGACAGACGGGAGCCGAGCAGGCAGGAGGCGAGGACCTCGCGACCGGTCGGTTCCGTCGTGATCCTGGTGATCGTGGTGGTCATCGAAGCTCGCCTCCTCTCGGCGCTTTGGGGATCGGCGGGTGTGTCGATCCGGGCGTTCAGGGTTCAGTACAGCATGGATCCGACGGAGCCAGTAGGCCCCGCTCGTCCATGCCCGGAAGGCTATGAGGGTTTGGACGGCCCGCGCAAACTATTTTCCCGGCGGATTCGTAACAGCCTCTGTGACAGATTCCGGAATCTATTCGTCCGCTTGTTCGTCCATTCGTTCGTCCGCCCGTCCGCCCGCGGATTCCCCCGGGTCCGCGCCGATCTCCTCGCCGGCGCACAGGGCCAGCACATCGGCGCCGAACCTCTGGAGTTTGCGCCCGCCCACGCCGGGGATCCGCGCCAGCTCCGTCTCGTTGTCGGGCAGGGCCTCGGCGATCGCCATGAGCGTCTTGTCGGTGAAGACGCAGTAGGCGGGCTGGCCGAGCTGCCGCGCCTGGGCCGATCGCCACTCGCGCAGCCGCTCGTACAGCTCCTCGTCGAGATCGGAGGGGCAGCCCTCACAGCGCATCAGCTTGATCTCACCCGCGTCGGTGAGGGTGCGCCCGCACACCCGGCAGCGCACCGGGCCGCGCCGCCTGCGCGACCGCCCGCCGCCGCGCTCCACCCCGCCGGCGCCGCCGGCGCGGCCGCCGTCCGACGAGGAGCCGGGCCGCAGCCCCGCCAGGAACCGGCTCGGGCGGCGGCCGCCGCGGCCTCCCGGCGAGCGTGACAGCGCCCAGGACAGGGACAGATGGCGCCGGGCCCGGGTGACACCCACGTAGAGCAGCCGGCGTTCCTCCTCGATCTGCTCGTCGGTCTTCGCGTAGCTGATTGGCAGCGTCCCGTCCGTCAGTCCGACCAGGAAGACCGCGTCCCACTCCAGGCCCTTGGCGGAGTGCAGCGAGGCGAGGGTGACGCCCTCGACGGTGGGGGCGTGCTGGGCGTTCGCCCGCTCGTCCAGTTCGGCCACGAGGTCGGCCAGCGTCGCCTGCGGCCGGGCCCGGGCGAAGTCCTCGGCCAGCCGCACCAGGGCTGCCAGGGACTCCCAGCGGTCGCGCACCGCCCCCGACCCGGCCGGGGGCTGCGGCGTCCAGCCGGTGCCGCCGAGCACCGCACGCACCTGGGAGGGGAGGTCCACGGCGTCGGCCAGCAGCGGGTCGTTGTCCCCGGCGCGTGCCGCGCCGCGCAGGGCTACTCCGGCCTCGCGCACCTCGGGCCGTTCGAAGAACCGCTCGGCGCCGCGCAGCTGGTAGGGCACTCCCGCGTCCGCCAGGGCCTGTTCGTAGACCTCGGACTGGGCGTTGACGCGGTAGAGGACCGCGACCTCGCTCGCGGGGACCCCGGCGTCCATCAGCTCCCGGATGCGACGGGCGACGCCCTCGGCCTCGGCGGGCTCGTCCGGGTACTCGGTGTAGACGGGGTCGGGCCCGGCCTCACGCTGGGAGACCAGCTCCAGCCGGTGGTCGGCGGCCCGGCCCCGGGCCTGGGCCAGCAGCCCGTTGGCCAGATGCACCACCTGCGGTGTGGAGCGGTAGTCGCGCACCAGCTTCACCACCGTGGCGCCGGGGTGCCGGGTGCGGAAGTCGAGCAGGTGGTCGGGCGTGGCCCCGGTGAAGGAGTAGATCGTCTGGCTGGCGTCGCCGACCACGCAGATGCTCTCCCGGTCCCCCAGCCACAGCTCCAGCAGCCGTTGCTGCAGGGGGCTGACGTCCTGGTACTCGTCCACCACGAAGTGCTGGTACTGCCGGCGCACGGTGTCGGCGATGTCCGGCCGCTCCTGGAGGACGCCGACCATGAGCAGCAGCACGTCCTCGAAGTCGATGACCGAGCGTTCGCGCTTGAGCTGCTCGTAGAGCCCGTAGATCCGGCTGATCTCGGCCGGGTCGCGAGGCGCCTCGCGCGAGGACTTCGCCACCGCGGCCGGGTAGTCCTCCGGGACGCTCTGGGTGACCTTGGCCCATTCGATCTCGCCCGTCACATCGCGCAGCTCGTTGCGGTCGAGCCGGATGCGGCAGCGTGCGGCGGCCTCGGCCACGAGCTGGACCTTGCGCTCCAGCAGACGCGGCAGGTCGCCGCCGATCGCCTTCGGCCAGAAGAACTGCAGCTGGCGCAGGGCGGCGGAGTGGAAGGTGCGGGCCTGCACACCGCCCGCACCGAGCTGGCGCAGCCGCCCGCGCATCTCGCCCGCCGCGCGGTTGGTGAAGGTGACGGCCAGCACGCTCGCGGGCGGCAGCACCCCCGCCCGCACCCCGTACGCGATCCGGTGCGTGATCGCGCGCGTCTTGCCCGTACCGGCCCCCGCCAGCACGCACACCGGGCCGTGCAGTGCCGTCGCCACCTCGCGCTGCTCGGGATCGAGTCCTTCGAGCACCGCGTCGGGCGAATCGGGGACGTTCGGGAAGAGGGGGGAGGGCGTTGCTGCTGTCACCCCGCCATGCTGCCAGGTCGGCCGAGGGGCCGGTAACCGTCGTCCACAGGCGGCCGGGACTCGTAGCAGGAACGCCCCTCGCCGGCCCCGGTCGGGGCTCGCTCCGGCCCCGGTCGGGGACGTTCGGGAATGGGTCCGGCCGGTTGAACGTTCCACCGATGCCAGTACGCCGACACGCCGAGACGAGGAGCACGAGAACCCATGGCGGGAACGGTCACGATGTACAGCACCACCTGGTGCGGCTACTGCCGTCGGCTCAAGGGCCAGATGGACCGCGAGGGAATCGCGTACACCGAGGTCAACATCGAGCACGACCCGGAGGCCGCGGCCTTCGTCGAGAAGGTCAACAACGGCAACCAGCTGGTCCCGACCGTGCTCTTCCCCGACGGCTCGGCCCTGCCCAACCCCTCGATCGCGACGGTGAAGGCCGTTCTGGGAGCCTGACGCACCACCGCCGGCGGCCCGCCGCGGGCCCGGTGATCCGGGCCCGCGGCGGGCCGCCCGTCACCGCGGGTCCGGCAGCGGCTGCCCGTACCACAGCTCGATCAGCCGGGCCGCGATCGAGATGCCCGACGGCGGAAGCACCTCGCCGGAGGCGAACGCGGCACGCAGCTCCTCGCGGGAGAACCAGCGGGCCTCCTCGATCTCCTCGCCGTCCACCCGGATCTCGGTGGAGGTGGCGTGCGCCACGAAGCCCAGCATCAGGCTGGAGGGGAAGGGCCACGGCTGGCTGGCGACGTACTCGACCCTGCCGATCGTGACGCCCGCCTCCTCGCCCGCCTCGCGGACGACCGCCTGCTCGACGGACTCGCCCGGCTCCACGAAGCCCGCGAGCGTGGAGAAGCGGCCCTTGGGCCAGTGCACCTGGCGGCCCAGCAGCGCGCGGCCCTCCGGATCCGTCACCAGCATGATCACGGCCGGGTCGGTGCGCGGGTAGTGCTCGCCGCCGCAGGCCGGGCAGCGGCGGATGTGCCCGGCGGCGGCGATGACCGTGCGCTCGCCGCAGCGCGAGCAGAAGCGGTGCATGCGCTGCCAGTTCTCCAGGGCCACGGCGTGCACCATCAGCTGGGCGTCGCGCTCGGACAGCAGCGTGCCCGCCTCCCGCAGCCCGGCCGGGCGGGCCGCGTCGTCCATCCGGCCCGGCAGCGCGTCCTTCTGCAGCGCGAAGTAGCGCACGCCGTCCTCGTCGATGCCGAGGAAGTAGCGGTGCGCCTCGGTCAGCGGGGCGTCGAAGGAGGGCATGGTCACCAGCTCGGCGCCCCCGTCCCCGGTGTCCTCGATCAGCACCTGCCCGCCGGAGACCACGAAGCAGCGGGTCGTCGGGTGGCTCCAGGCCGCCCCGAGCCAGGCCTCGTCCAGCCGGTGGTGGGAGGCCCGGTCTATGCCGCCGGTGGCGGTGAGCGTGATCGGAGGACGGTCGGTGGTGTGGTCGGGCCAGGTGATCACGGCTGCTACCAACTTCCCCTGCTGCGTGAGCGGTGGTTCGGGTGCGTACGACGGCCGCCGGACCGTTCCGTGCGGTCCGGGTGCTGTGGGGGACCCGTCCCTCTCCGTCCGCGGCGGCGCCCGCTCACAGCCGTCCCGCCCGCTCCCCCGTGCCGGGGGGACGGGGGAGCCGACCGTCCGCGGGGACGGCGGGCCGGCCTGCGGTGCGCGCGCGGACGGCGGTGTCCACGAGCGGCCGGGGTGGTGCTCATGCCCCGAGCCTATCCGGCCGTTCCGCCCGCCCCGGAATCGGTCGCCGCGCCCCGCCGGCCGCCGGGCGCCTCCCGGCCGCCCGGGATGTCCGGAACGTTCATTCCTTCCGTGTCCTCCGCGCCTTCGGCGCCCTCCGTGCCGTACAGCAGCAGCCTCTCCAGAGCGGCGCGGCCCGGCAGCCGGGCGGGACGGACCAGCTCCCCGCTGCGGACGTGGAGGAAGGCGGCGCCCACGGCCTCGGGCGGCAGCCCGTGCCGCTCGGCCCAGGCGAGGCGGTAGACGGCGAGCTGGAGCGGGTCGGCCCTGCCGGAGTGCCCGGTCTTCCAGTCGATGATCTCGAAGCGGCCGTCCGCGTCGCGGTACACCGCGTCGATCCGGCCCCGGATCACCCGGCCCGCGAGCACCAGCCGGAAGGGCGCCTCGACGCGGTAGGGGGTGCGGTGCGCGTAGGGGGTGCGGCCGAACGCCTCCTTGAGCGCGGCCAGGTCCTTCTCGTCGGCGATCCCGTCGTCGCCGGGGTACGCCTCGCCCTCCTCCCCGCCGCCCGGCAGTTCCTCGGGATCGTGCAGGGGCAGCTCCAGCTCCTCGAAGCGGGACTCCACCCAGGCGTGGAAACGGGCGCCGCGGCGGGCGGCCGCGGGCCGCGGCGGCCGCGGCATGGGCCGGGCCAGATCCCGCGCGAAGCCCTCGGGGTCGGCGGCCAGGCGTACGAGCTGGGTCGCGGAGAGCGCCGGGGGCAGCGGCACCTCCCGCACACCCGACCGGGCCCGGCGCAGTTCGGCGGTGAGCGCCTCCATGTCGCGGTCCCAGGAGGCGACGGTCCGCGCGTCCTCCGGTGTCAGCTCCGGATCCGGGGCGGGATCCCCCACCGGGGCCGGTGCGGGCTCCGGGGCCGTACGGGGGCGGGGCAGCCCGCGCCCGTCCGACCGCCCGTCCAGGTGGGCCATGACGCGCGCGGCGGCGGCACGGCGGCGTGCCCAGGCCTCCTCGTCCAACGGCAGGGGCCAGGCACGCTCCTCGGCCGGCTCCTCCAGGGCCGGGTTCTCCTCGCCCTCGGCCGGCTCCCCGGCCCAGTGCTCGACCTCGCCGTGCCGCGGGTCGGCCTCGCAGTGCGCGCGCAGCGCCTCCAGGAAGGAGGAGGGGCCGCGCGGCTTCTTCTGGCTGGGCCCCCACCAGTGACCCGAGCCCAGCAGCAGGGAGCGGGGGCGGGTGAAGGCGACGTAGCCCAGCCGCAGTTCCTCGGTGTGCTGGTGGTCCCTGACCGCCTCGTCGTAGGCCTTGCGGTCCTTCGCCGTCCAGCCGGACAGCTCCGGCAGGGTCGCCGCGTCGCCGCGCAGCGCGGGCGGCAGCACCTTCGGCTGGGAGAGCCAGGACTCGCGGGCCTGCCCGCTGGGGAAGTTCCCGGCCACCAGCCCGGGGACGGCGACCACGTCCCACTCCAGGCCCTTGGACTTGTGCGCGGTGAGGACCTTGACGGTGTTCTCGGCGCCGGGCAGCGAACTGTCCAGCCCCTTCTCGTACTCGGCCGCGGCGCGCAGGAAGCCCAGGAAGGCCAGCAGGGTGGACTGGCCGTCCAGCGAGGCGAATCCGGCGGCGATGTCCAGGAAGGTGCCGAGGGTCTCCCGGCGGCGGGCGGCCAGCGCGTGCGGGGAGGCGGAGAGCTCGACCTCCAGGCCGGTGACGGACAGCACCCGGTGCAGCACGTCCATCAGCGGGTCGGCCAGCGAGGCCCGCAGATCGCGTATCTCCTTGGCCAGCCGGGCGAAGCGCACCCGGGCCTCGGCGGAGAAAGGCAGCGGGTCGTCGTGGCCGCTGGTGCCCAGGAAGGTGTCGAGCGCGTCGGCGAGGGAGACCACCTCGGCCGGGTCGGTGCCCTCCACGGCCGCCGCCAGCCGCTCCTCGACTCCGGCCTCCCCGCCGCCGGTGCGCGGGCCGCCGGGCACCAGCAGCCGGGCGCGGCGGCCCAGCAGGGCGAGGTCGCGCGGGCCGATGCGCCAGCGCGGGCCGGTGAGCAGGCGCACCAGGGAGGCGTTGGCGGTCGGGTCCTGGAGGACCTCGCACATGGCGACCAGATCGGCGATCTCCGGCAGGTGCAGCAGTCCCGACAGGCCGACGACCTCGACCGGCACCCCGCGCTCCACCAGCGCGCCCTGGATCTGCGCGAAGTCGCCGGCGGTGCGGCACAGTACGGCGACCTGGCCGGGCTCGGTGCCGGTGTTCACCAGATGGGCGACGGAGTCGGCCAGCCACGCGATCTCCTCGGCGTGGGTGCGCAGCAGCGCGCAGCGCACCAGGCCGTCGTGCTCGGCGCCGGGGGCGGGGCGCAGCGCCTCCACGCCCGCGTGGCGGGCGCGCAGCGGCGCGGCCAGGGTGTTGGCCAGGTCCAGCAGCCGTCCGCCGCTGCGCCGGTTCTCGCTCAGGGACTGGCGGCGGGCGGGGGCGCCGTCGGCGAGGGGGAAGTGCTCGGGGAAGTCGTCGAGGTTGGCCACGGACGCGCCGCGCCAGCCGTAGATGGCCTGGCAGGGGTCGCCGACGGCGGTGACGGCATGGCCGGTGCCTTCCCCGAACAGGCCCGCCAGCATGACGCGTTGGGCCACGGAGGTGTCCTGGTACTCGTCCAGCAGCACCACGGCGTACTCCTCGCGCAGGATCCGCCCGACCTCGGGCACGTCGCGCGCCAGGGACGCCGACAGGGCCATCTGGTCGCCGAAGTCGAGCAGTTCGCGCTCCCGCTTGCGCCTGCGGTACTCCTCGACGAGCCCCAGCAGTTCCAGGCGGCCCCGCGCGGTCTCGGGCACCTTCCGCAGGGCGGCGTTGGTGAGCCTCACCTCGCCGCCCTCCAGCAGGTCGAGCAACTCGCGGTCGTACGCGCGCAGCCGCTCCGGCTCCACCAGGTGCTCGGACAGCTCGCCGTCGAGGGCGAGGAGGTCGCGCACCAGCTCGCTGACGGACTTGGTCAGCGCGGTGAAGGGGCCGGGCGCGGTGCGCAGCACCGAGGCGGCGAGCTGGTAGCGGGTGGCGTCGGCCAGCAGCCGGGCGGACGGCTCGATGCCCAGCCGCAGCCCGTGGTCGCCCAGCAGCTGCCCGGCGAAGGCGTGGTAGGTGGAGATCCGCGGCTCGCCGGGCGGCTGTTCGGCCCCGGCGGGGTCGGTGGGGTCGATGGGGTCGGGGTCGAGCACTCCCGCCCTGCGCAGCACCCCGCGCACCCGGTCGGCCAGCTCGCCGGCCGCCTTGTTGGTGAAGGTCAGGCCCAGCACGCGCTCGGGTGCTACCTGCCCGGTGCCCACCAGCCAGACCACCCGGGCGGCCATCACCGTCGTCTTGCCCGACCCGGCTCCGGCCACGATGACCTGCGGCGCGGGCGGAGCGGTGATGCACTCCATCTGCTCGGCGGTGAAGGGGATGCCGAGGAGCCGCCGGAGGTCGTCGGGGTCGCTGAGCTGTGCGGGCACCCACCAGACGCTAGCGCGCCGCGCCGACAGCCGCGGCGCGGCGGTGGTGGGCGGGGGCCGCCCGCCGCCGCCGCGCCTCCGTTCCGACGGGGTGTCAACCTCCCTCAGACCGACTCGTGTCGGCCGGAGTCCTCGCGCATCTCGCCCAGGTCGAGGACCTCGTCCGGATCCGGAGCCTCGACCACGACCTCCTCCCCGTGGCCGGTGAAGTCCATCACACCCGGCTCGTCGCTCCCCTCGTTCTCCATCCGCAGCAGATAGGGCCGGTCGTCGTCGTTGGCGACGTAGGCGGTGGTGGTCCCCTCGCCGTCGTCCTCCTGGACCAGCGGGATGACCTCCCGGCCGTCGAGGTCGACGGGCTCGCGCTTCCCGGTCTCCCCGGAACCGCCGGACTCCATGTCCTCGAGCAGCCCGTCGAGGTCGCAGAAGCCGCCCGGGCCGGTGCCGGACCCCCCGTCGTCCGTCCTCACCCAGCGCTCCGAGAGCATCTCGACGGCCATGTCCTCCCCGGGGCCGCCGTCGCTCTGGCTCTCCCAGAAGCTCTCGTCGCCCTTCATGTACATCCGCCCGTCGGCGGAGAGGACCTCGGCGGTGCCTTCGCCGATCGTCATGGTGCCGGTGCAGTCGCCGTCCCCGGCGAGCGCCAGGTCGATCGTCATCCTGCCGTCGCCGTCGTCCCCGGCCACCCAGCCGGTGACGCGCAGCGACTCGGCCCGCCTCATCGCCTCGGCGGACCGCTCCATGATCTTCCCGGCGGAGCTCCGCTCCAGCCTCGTCCCGCCGAATCCCCCGGCGAAGGGGGCGTCCCCCTCCTCCGG
>NZ_JAKMAY010000227.1:0-9541 GCF_022015835.1 Streptomyces sp. ICN903
GCTCACCCGCCGGAGCCCGCCCGCTGGCCCAGGCGGCACCACGCCGCCATCCTTGGAGACGATGAGTCTGCGCAGAACGGCGGCCCTGACCGCCCTCACCACGCTCGGTGCCGGAGCGGCCGCTGTCGTGGCCGGCCGGTACGCGGCCACCGCCGCCCTCAAGCCGTCCTCCGGGCACTCCCTGCCCGCCGGCTTCGAGGGCCCGCAGCTGACCGTCCACGCCACCGCGGCGGGGCAGGTCACCCTGACCCGGTCCCTCATCTCCCAGCTCCCCGGCACCTACGCCCTCACCGGCCCCGGCCGGCACGCCGTCGTCGGAACCGTGCTCGACGTCCCCTCCTCGGCCGACACCGTCGTACGGCGCCTGGAGCGGGTGGACCGCGGACGGCTCGCCACCGGGGACCGGGTGCGGCTGACCCCGCAGCTGCACACCGGAAACCCCGGGGACGCGCTGGGTCTGGAGTACGCGGACGTGGAGGTGCCCGGCGAGCTCGGCCCCCTGCCCGCCTGGTACCTGCCCGCCCTGCGCGACGTGTGGATCATCGCCGTGCACGGCCTGGGCGCCACGCGCGAGCACACCATGAACGTCCTGCCCTTCCTGAACGCCATGGGCGTCCCCGTGCTCGTCCCCGCCTACCGGGGCGATCCCGGGGCGCCCCGGTCGCCCGACGGCACCGTGCACCTGGGCGACTCCGAGTGGCGCGACCTCGACGCGGCCATCCGCCACGCCCTGGGCCGCGGCGCCCGCGGCATCGTGCTGTACGGGTGGTCCACCGGGGCCACCATGGCGCTGCGGGCCGCCGCCGAGTCCCCGGTCCGCGACTTCCTCACCGGGCTGATCCTGGACTCGCCCGTGCTCGACTGGCGAGCCACCCTGCGCGCCCTGGCGGGCGCCCGCCACATCCCCGCCCCCCTGCTGCCGCTGGCGGTGCGCGCCGCGCAGGGCCGCGCCCGGCTCCACCCGGACCTCCACACCGAACTGAGCGACCCCGGCGCGCTGCGGCTGCCCACGCTCGTCCTGCACGGCCCGGACGACGCCGTCGCCCCCTGGGAACCCTCCCGCGAACTGGCCGAACAGCGCCCGGACCTGGTCTCGCTGCACATCGTCGGACAGGCTCCGCACGCCGCCATGTGGAACGCCGATCCGCAGGGCTACCAGGAGGCGCTGCGCCGCTTCCTCACTCCGCTCATGTGAGGCGTTCCGACCGGCGTTTGGGCTTTCGGGCCGTCATCAACAACACTGCTCCCGTGACGTCCCGTACCCCGCGAGACACCCGGCTGCGCCTCGTATCCCGTCAGCCTCTCGCCGCCGCGCGCCGAGCCGTGGGCGCGCGCCGCCGGCGGAGCGCGCCCAGGCCCCCCGAGGGGGTGCCCCCACGCGACCAACTCGCCCGTCAGGCACGGGCCTGCCTCAGCGAGGCGGTGCGCCTGGCCCGGTGGGCCGACGGCACCGGGCTGTCGCCGGTGGCGGCCGCCGAGCGGGCGGCCGGGGAACTGCGGATACCGGTGGAGCAGATCCCTGTCCACTGGGACCGCGCCCGGCTCGCCGGCCTCATCGAACTGCACGACGGCACCGCCATGCCCGGCTGGCGGCTGCGCGCCTGGGACCGCGACGACTCGGCCGTGCTGCGCGGCTGGGTCGCGCTCTTCGACGCCTGGTCGCTGGCCCACCCCGCGCCCGAGGGCGCGGACCCCGGGGCGGTGGGGGAGGTGGTCGTGGCGGCGCCGCAGTTCCTGTCGGTGATGCACCTGTCCTCCGGCCCGGTGACGGTGCCGGCCCTGCTGGACCTGCTGAGGCGGCGTATCGCGGAGATCCGTGCCGAGCGCGACGGCGCGGCGTCCCCGGCGGGGCCGGGCGGCCCCGCCGGGGACGCACCCGGCGGCCTTCCGGCGGGTGAGGCGGCCGGTGACGCGGACGACTGCCTGCCCGCGCTCCTGGACTGGGCCCTGGACGGCCTCGCCTCCGTCGGCGCCCTCACCCGCTGCGCCGAGGACGACCGGGGCCGACCCGGGCAGGCGGTGCTCACCCCGCTGGGCAACTGGGCGGTGTGGGTGAAGCTGGAGCAGATCTGCGTCGCGGCCCAGAGCCCGGCGGGGAACATCGAGCAGCACGCCGAGGACATGCTGCGCGGCTGCGCCAGGCTCTCGCCCGGGGAGGCCCGTGCCGAGTACCGGGCCTGGCTGGCCGCGCGTCCCACCGGCCCGGCCGTCGCCGAACTGATCGAGGCCGCCCGCGGCGACGACGCCCTCATCCGCGGCCTGGCCTTCGAGGCGCTGCGCGCCGTGGGCGCCCCCGCGGAGTCCGCCGTCCGCGAGGCGGCCGGCGAGCCCGTCCTGCGCCCCTACGCCCTGCTCTGGCTCGCCGAGCACGACGGCGCGGACCCGGCGGACCTGGCGAACGGCGCCCCCGGCGTCCTGACCCGGGAGGAGGCCACCTGGCTGTGGGTGGACACCGCCGCGGCCGTCGCCGACCACGGGGAGGGAAAGGTACTGGTGGAGCACCTGGACTCGGCCGTGCAGAACACCGTCCCCGAGCTTTTGGAGGCGGTCCGCGCCACCGGCCACCCCCGTACCGTCCAGGTCCTGGTCGCGCTCGCCGCGGCCCACCCGGACCCGGTGCTGGCCAGGGCCGTGCGCCGCGCGGCCTTCCAGGTCCACACCGGCGAGGTGTGACGGGCGTCCCCGGCCGCCCGACGCCCCCGCACGGCGGCCGCCGTGCGGGGCCACACGGCACGGGGCCGAAGCGGCCTTGCCACCCCGGCGCGGAAATCCGGTTGCGCGCCGCCGTTAGACTGGCCGCATGGTGAACCTCCTCGTGCATTAGCGGCGTACGCCCGTCTCCCAGCCCCCGACCGAAGACGTACGTACGTCCACCCTGCCCAGGAGTATTTCCGTGATCACCGCCACCGGAGTAGAGCTGCGCGCCGGCGCCCGGATCCTCATCGAGTCCGCATCCTTCCGCATCGCCAGGGGCGACCGCATCGGACTGGTCGGCCGCAACGGGGCGGGCAAGACCACCCTCACCCGCTGCCTGGCCGGCGAGGGCGCCCCCGCGGCCGGGACGATCACCCGCACCGGCGAGGTCGGCTACCTGCCCCAGGACCCGCGCACCGGAGACCTCGACGCACTCGCCCGCGACCGCATCCTGTCCGCCCGCGGTCTGGACACCGTGCTGCGCAGGATGCGCGAGAACGAGGACCGGATGGCGAACGGCCAGGGCGCCACCCGTGAGAAGGCGATGAGGAAGTACGAGCGGCTGGAGACGGAGTTCCTCACCAAGGGCGGCTACGCCGCCGAGGCCGAGGCCGCCACCATCGCCGCCAGCCTCGGTCTGCCCGACCGGGTGCTCGGCCAGCCGCTGCACACCCTCTCCGGCGGCCAGCGGCGCCGGGTGGAACTCGCCCGCATCCTCTTCTCGGACGCCGACACCCTGCTGCTGGACGAGCCGACCAACCACCTCGACGCCGACTCGATCGTCTGGCTGCGCGACTTCCTGAAGACCTACCGCGGCGGCTTCGTCGTCATCTCCCACGACGTCGACCTGGTGGAGACGGTCGTCAACAAGGTCTTCTACCTCGACGCCAACCGCTCGAGCATCGACATCTACAACATGGGCTGGAAGCAGTACCTGACCCAGCGCGAGGCGGACGAGAAGCGGCGCAGGCGCGAGCGGGCCAACGCCGAGAAGAAGGCCGCGGCCCTCAACGCCCAGGCCGACAAGATGCGGGCCAAGGCCACCAAGACGGTGGCCGCCCAGAACATGGCCCGCCGGGCCGAGCGGCTGCTGGCCGGACTGGAGGGGGAGCGGCAGGCCGACAAGGTCGCCAAGCTGCGCTTCCCCGACCCCGCGCCCTGCGGCAAGACCCCGCTGATGGCCGAGGAGCTGTCCAAGTCCTACGGCTCGCTGGAGATCTTCACCGACCTCTCGCTCGCCATCGACAAGGGCTCCCGGGTGGTCATCCTCGGCCTCAACGGCGCGGGCAAGACCACCTTGCTGCGGCTGCTGGCCGGGGTGGAGAAGCCCGACACCGGCCGGGTGGTCGCGGGCCACGGGCTGAAGCTCGGCTACTACGCGCAGGAGCACGAGACGCTCGACGGCGACCGCACGGTCCTGGAGAACATGCGCTCGGCCGCCCCGGACATGGACCTGGTCGACATCCGCAAGACGCTGGGCTCCTTCCTGTTCTCCGGCGACGACGTGGACAAGCCCGCGCGGGTGCTCTCCGGCGGCGAGAAGACCCGGCTGGCGCTGGCCACGCTGGTGGTCTCCTCGGCCAACGTGCTGCTGCTGGACGAGCCGACCAACAACCTCGACCCCGCCAGCCGGGAGGAGATCCTGGGCGCCCTGCGCACCTTCACCGGCGCGGTGGTGCTGGTCACCCACGACGAGGGCGCGGTGGACGCGCTCCAGCCGGAGCGGATCATCCTGCTGCCCGACGGTGTGGAGGACCTGTGGGGCGAGGAGTACGCGGACCTCGTGGCGCTCGCCTGAGCGGAGCCGGCCGCGGTGCCTTCGGCGCCCGCCCGCCGCGCCGGAACACCTGCCCCGGTCCTGCCCCGATCCCGTCTCCAGCCCGCCCCGGCCACGCCGCGAGCGCGTTGTGATCACACCGTTCTGGATCATTCGGCCGACGCTTGATCCATCATCTGAGTGAGATCGGCTCGTATTCCGGCGCGGTCGGGCGTCGATGGCGCCGGAGGTGTGGCATAGACCTTCCATCCCCGGTGCTTGAGCACCGGCCGAGGCTCTGACCTGCTCTTTCCTCGCGCCGCAGGGAAGTGTGCACCTCGAAAGAGCCGTGGAACGCCTCGCTCCGGAGCTCTTGGGCCCTTGTCCGGCCGCCGATGACGTTTTACGGACCTTGTCGAATGGGTGGCCAGAAAACCGGCAAGGGGTGATCATGAGAGTCCAGAGCGCACTTCCCATGAGGAGGCACGGGTGGCCGAGACTCTGAAGAAGGGCAGCCGGGTGACCGGCGCCGCGCGCGAGAAGCTCGCGGCTGACCTCAAGAAGAAGTACGACTCCGGTGCGAGCATCCGGGCGCTGGCCGAAGAGACCGGCCGCTCCTATGGATTCGTGCACCGGATGCTCAGTGAGTCCGGCGTGACCCTGCGCGGTCGCGGCGGTGCCACGCGGGGCAAGAAGACCGCGACGTCCTGAGACCCAGGGTGTCCCGAGGGGCGCCACCCGGTCGGCCATCCAGTCGGCCGGGTGGTTACTCTTCAGTCACTTGACAGTCGTCCGACTGCGGACTGCCCCGGGAGATCCTCATGACCCTGCTCGACAAGGACGGCGTGCGGCTCGTCGCGGACGGTGCCGTGGCCACGGTCACGCTCGACCGCCCGGCCAAGCGCAACGCCCAGACCTTCGCGATGTGGCGTGCCCTGGCCGAGGCGGGGCGGCTGCTGCCCGGCGAGATCCGTGTCGTCGTCCTGCGCGGAGAGGGGCAGTCCTTCTCCGCCGGACTCGACCGGCAGGCCTTCACCCCCGAGGGCTTCGACGGCGAGCCGTCCTTCATCGACCTGGCACGCGGCTCCGACGCCGAGGTCGACACGGCCATCGCCGGCTATCAGGAGGCCTTCACCTGGTGGCGGCGCAACGACATCGTGAGCATCGCCGCCGTCCAGGGGCATGCCGTCGGTGCGGGCTTCCAGCTCGCGCTCGCCTGCGACCTGCGGGTGTGTGCCGACGACGTGCAGTTCGCGATGCGCGAGACCAGTCTCGGGCTGGTCCCCGATCTCACCGGCACCCACCCGCTCGTCTCCCTGGTCGGATACGCCCGCGCGCTGGAGATCTGCGCGACGGGCCGCTTCGTGCGCGCCGAGGAGGCCGAGCGGACCGGCCTGGCCAACCTCGTGGTGCCCGTCGCGGAACTGGAGGCCGCCACAGCGGATCTGGCCGCGGCGCTGCTCGCCGCCCCGCGCGACGCGGTGATCGAGACCAAGGCGCTGCTGCGCGGTGCGGTGGGCCGCACCTACGACGAGCAGCGCGCCGCCGAGCGCGCGGCCCAGACGCGCAGGCTGCGCGACCTGGCCGGCATCGGCGACTGAACGCTCTCACCCCGGGCCCCGCACCACCTCCGTCACCACGGCCGCGACCGTCACGGGCCCGGGGGCGCCGGCGGCCGCGGCCCGTGCCGCCGCGTCGCGGACCGCGCGCGCCACATCGAGCGCACGGTGGTCCGCGGCGACCGCGAACTGGACTTGTACATGGCGTCCGGGGGCCGCGCCGGCCCCGTCGCCGGGGCCGGTGTCCACGGTCCGCAGCGCCCGGGCCGCTCCCCCCAGTTCGGGGGCCAGGCGTGTCACGCCCGGGACGGCCAGTGCCGCGGCGCCCACCGCGCTCCCGGCCTCCCCGGCGTCCGTGATCTCCCCGCTGTCGGCCCGCTCCTCGGAGGGCTCCTCGGGCGGGGGCCCGTCGTCCGGCCCGTCCAGCAGCCCGGTGATCCGCAGGTCCACCGCCGCCACCACCAGTCCCAGACGTCTGTCGGCCGCTTCGGCCAGGGCCGAGCGCAGTCGCTCGGCCGCCGCCGGCAGCGGCTCCTTCGCACCGGCCTCGAACTCCGCGGAGATCCTGACCGGACCGGGCGGAAGGGCGCTGGGAGGCATCGGTACGGCCGGCTTCCCGCCCGCGCCGTGCTCGGCCGGGGAGAGCCGCAGCGTGCCCGGCCGCACCCCCGGCAGCCCGGCCGCCGCCTGCCGCAGCACACCGGCCGCCGCCCGTTCCGCGATCCAGGTGCCGTCCTCCGCCCCGCCCAGCGGAAGCAGGCGTCCGAAGCCGATCTGCCGCCGTACGGCCTGAGCCAACCGGTCCGTGGCCATGGTCTGCGCTCCTCTCCCGGCCCCCGGTGTCTGTCCCGCGAGGCCGTTCGGTGCCCCGCCGGCACTCTTCGGGGTTCTCCCTCCAACGGTGCCCAGCCTCGCGCCACGGGCTTCGCTCGGCCGTGTCCTTCCTCCATGTGGCGGTGCGCTCATGAGGCAAAAGAGGGCGATCGTGCCTAGCGTGGAGATATCGGGACGAAAGGTTCCTTTGTCGAAGGCAAGGGGTGACGGAAATGACCGAGACCACCCAGCAGAACCGTTCAGGCCCTTCCGGCGGACGGCTCGGTGAGGGGCGGGGCGCGAGCGACCCGCGTGTGCGCGGGAAGACCACGATCGCCGACGGCGTGGTGGCGAAGATCGCCGGGATGGCGGCCCGCGAGGTCGACGGTGTCCACGCGATGGGCGCCGGCATGAGCCGGACCATCGGCGCGGTGCGCGACCGCGTCCCCGGCGGCGGTGGCGGTGGCGGTTCGTCCGTCACGCGAGGGGTGAAGGTCGAGGTCGGCGAGACCCAGGCGGCGATCGATCTGGACATCGTGGTCGAGTACGGGGTGTCGATCACCGATGTGGCGAGCGATGTGCGCGAGAACGTCATCGGCTCGATCGAGCGGATGACCGGCCTGGAGGTCGTCGAGGTCAATGTCACGGTCGACGATGTCAACCTGCCCGACCAGGAGCACGAGGAAGAGCAGCCGGAGAGGCCGCGGCTGCAGTAGTGCGCCGCGGGCCGCAGGGGCCCGGCGGAGCAGGAAGCTGAGGAGCGCACGATGAGCATGGCCGCAGTCGGCTTGATCGCAGGCATGGCGCTGGGCTTCGCCGGATACTTCGGCGGTTTCTGGGCCTTCCTCCTGGTGGCGGTACTGGGCGCGGTCGGTTTCGTCGCCGGCCGGGTCCTCGACGGCGATCTGGAACCGGGAGAGATCTTCCGCTCCGGCGGCGGACGGCGGTGACCGGTGGCGCAGGAATTCCGCAGGGCGGAGATCTCCTGGGTGCCCCCGGCCGAGCGGGGGGCGACGAGAATCGCCGACCGGGTCGTCGCCAAGATCGCCGCGCGGGCCGCCCGCGAGGCACTGGACGAGGACCCCGGAGCGTCCGGGGCGCCGCGTGCGGGGAAGGACCCGCGGGCGAAGGTCGCCGTCCGCCGCCCTGCCGACCGGAACGGGCCGAACGGCGAGGCCCGGGTGGTGGTCGCGGTCGAACTTCCCTACCCCTGCGACATCGGCGCACGGTGCGGCTCGGTGCGCCGAAGAGTCGCCTCACGGGTGCGGGAACTGGCCGGTATGGCGGTCCGGCAGGTGACCGTCGAGGTCACACGGCTGCACACGGGCCCCTTCGGCGGCAGGAGCGGAGGGAGGGTGCGGTGAAGGCACGATGAGCCACGACGCCCGGCGGCAGCCGGCCCCGGAGAGCGCCGCCGGCACGGACCCGGACGGTGCGGCACCGCCCGCGCCGGAACCCTCCGGCGCGGACCGCCGGCCGGACGGCGGCCGGGGCGACGGGGGCGGCGGAGGCGGGAGCACCCGGCGCTTCTGGTCGGCTCGGCGGGTGCCGGCCGCGATCGTGGCACTGGTCCTGGCCGTCGCGGCGGCCGTGCTCCTGTACGAGGCCGTCGCCGCGAGCATCGACAAGTCCCCCTCCGCGTGGCGGCGCGAGGTCACAGCGGACCTGGCCGCCCGGCCGCTCGACGACCCCTGGACGATCGCCGGCGCGGCGCTCGCGGTCCTGCTGGGGCTGTGGCTGGCCGTGCTGGCGGTCACCCCCGGGCTGCGCGGTCTGCTGCCGATGCGCGGTGGTTCCTCCGACGGAGTCCGGATGCGCGCCGGACTGGAGAGGTCCGCGGCCGAGGCGGTGCTGCACGACCGGCTGCTGGACGTGCCCGGGGTGCGGTCGATCCGGGTGAGCGCGGGGCGGCACCGGATCAAGGTGCGGGCGCGGGCCCACTTCCGGCCCCTGGAGGATGTGCGGGGAGACCTGGACAGGGTTCTGGAAGAGGGCGTGCGGCAGCTCGGGCTCGCCCGGAGGATGCGGCGGTCGGTCCGGGTGCGGCGCCCGAAGAAGGGCTGAGGAAGGGCGAGGTGGACCGGATGCTCACGGTGGTGAACCGGATTCTGCTGGGGCTGGCCGGACTGGCACTGCTGGTGCTGGGACTGGCGGCCCTGGCGGGCGGGCTCGACCTCCAGCGGCGCTGGGGTTTCGACATGCCCCGGGATATTTTCCGGGGCGGGCCGGAGGAGGTGCTGCTGGGGCGGGGAGAACCCGCCTGGTGGCGGGATGCGGACTGGTGGCGGTGGCTCCTGGCGATCGGCGCGCCGGCCGCCGCGCTCCTGCTCGCCCTGTGGTGGCTGTCGGCGCAGCTGTGGCGGCAGCGGCCGGACACCGTGCTGGTCGACAGCGGCGACGGTTACGGTGCCCTGGTCGGGACACGGACCCTGGGGGACGCCGTGGCCGGGGAGGCCGGGGCCCTGCCGGGCGTGGAACGGGCCCGGGTGAGGCTGGGCCGCCGCCGCGCCGGGGTGCGGGCCCGGGTCGCACTGGCGGTGGCCGCCCACGCGAGCCCCGCCGAGGTCCTCGCGCGCGTGCGGGACGAGGCGCTGGAGCACGCCCGTGCCTCGGCGGGCCTGGAGAAGCTGACCGCGGAGGCCCGGCTGCGCTCGGCGCGGCAGCGGGGTGGGTGGACGGGCTGAGGCGGCGCCCCCGCCAGTCGCCCCCACCGCCCCGC
>NZ_JAKMAY010000228.1:0-9522 GCF_022015835.1 Streptomyces sp. ICN903
CCGTCCTCCCCGCGCCCCTCCCGGAAGCCTCCGCTCACGCGTAGCCCAGGTCGTGCAGCCGCTCGTCGTCGATGCCGAAGTGGTGGGCGATCTCGTGCACCACGGTGATCTCCACCTCCTCGACGACCGTCTGCCGGTCGCCGCCCTCGCGCTCGCACATCCGCAGGGTGGGCCCGCGGTAGACGGTGATGCGGTCCGGCAGGACGCCCGCGTACCACTCGCCGCGCTCGGTCAGCGGCGTGCCCTCGTAGAGCCCGAGCAGTTCGGGGTCCTCGGCGGGCGGCTCGTCCTCCACGAACACCGCCACGTTGTCCATGAGCCGCGTCAGCTCCGGCGGGATCCGGTCGAGCGCCTCGGCCACCAGTTCCTCGAACTCCTCGCGCGTCATCTCCAGCACGCGCCCATTGTCCGTCACCGCACGCGGACGGCGCACGGGCCGGCGCACAGGACCGCGGCGCGGCGTACCGGGCGGAAGCCGCACGGACGCCGCACGGTACGCCGCATAGTCGCCACCCGGAAGGGCATATGGCACGGCATGAGCCGAGAACCCCTCCGGCCGCGCCGGGCCCCCGCCCGCCGGTCCGCAGCCGTTCCCCGTGCTCTGCGTCGCCGCTTCCGGGCGCACCGGCCCGCGCCGGTGTACTCCCTGAGCCACACCCCCCACCCGTACGCCCGCGCGTTCGCGCTGGCCGCCGTCACGCTGCTCGGCGCCTGGCTGGGACTGCTCGTCGTGGGCAGCGTGAAGGCGGACGTGGGGCCGGTGGACACCCGGATGTCGCTGCGCCCCTCGCTGACCGGGGGCACCGAGATCAGCGTGCCGCCGCTCGGCGCGCTCGAACTGGACAGCCACCACGCCCCGCTCGCCCTGGACGTCGACATCGACCGGCTCGACCCCGAGCGCGCCCAGGCCCTGATAGACCGCCCGGAGCGGATCAGCGGCCTGGAGGAACAGATCACCGGCGATGTGCGGTCCGGCACACGGGACCTGGCGGTGAAGGCCTCCGTCGCGGTGGTCTCCGGCGCCACGGCGCTCGGCCTGGCCGTCTACCGGCGCCCGCGGCGCGCGCTCGCGGCGGGCGGCCTCGCGCTCGCGCTCCTGGCGGCCTCCGGCGCGAGCGCCTACGCGACGTGGAACCCGAAATCGCTGCTGGAGCCGAAGTTCTCCGGACTGCTGGCCAGCGCGCCGAGCGTGGTGGGCAACGCGCGCAGCATCGTCACCGACTTCGACATCTACCAGCAGGAGCTGGCGCGCCTGGTCACCAACGTCACCAAGCTCTACGACGCCACGTCCACGCTCCCCGCCTACCAGCCGGACCCCAGCACCATCCGCGTGCTGCACGTCTCCGACATCCACCTCAATACGGCCGCGTGGCACATCGTCAGGTCGCTGGTCGAGCAGTACGACATCGCCGTGATCATCGACACGGGCGACACCATGGACCACGGCACCGCGGCCGAGAACGGCTTCCTGGACCCGATCGAGGACCTCGGCGCGCCGTACGTGTGGGCGCGCGGCAACCACGACTCGCGCACCACCCAGGAGTACATCGAGGAGCTGGACAACACCCACGTCCTGGACGACGGGAAGCCGGTGACCGTGGGCGGTCTGCGGATCGCGGGCATCGGCGACCCGCAGTTCACCCCGGACCGCTCGGTGGTCGCCAAGGGCGACGCGGCCGAGCGCGTCGCGGGCCGGAAACTGGCCGCCTCGCTGCGCAGGAGCGCGGCGGCGGGCAAGCCGGTGCACATCGCCGCCGCGCACAACCCGATCGCCGCCCAGCAGACGGACGGCGACGTGCCCCTGGTGCTGGCCGGCCACGTCCACCGCCGGGAGGCGCGGGTGATGGAGGAGGGCACCCGGCTGATGATCGAGGGCTCCACGGGCGGTGGCGGACTGCGGGCCGTGGAGGGCGACGAGCCGCAGAAGGTGATGGCCTCGGTGCTCTACCTGGACCGGGACACCAAGCGGCTCCAGGCTTGGGACGAGATCACCCTGGGCGGTCTGGGGCTGACGACGGCCGAGGTCAGCCGCCGTCTGCCGGAGGACGTGGAGCCGGGCAGCTCCCCGTCCCCGTCCCCCTCCGGCTCGCCGTCCCCCTCCGGCTCGCCGTCCGACTCCCCGTCCCGGTCACCGTCCCCGACGCCGTCCGGGCAGCCCTCCGACTAGCCCGACCGGGCGCCGCCGGAAATCCGTTTTGGCGATCCGTCCCGCCATCCCATATGCTTCTCACGTCCCCGACGCGCTGAGAAGCGCCCAGGTGGGCCATCAGCCCTCATCGTCTAGTGGCCCAGGACGCCGCCCTTTCAAGGCGGTAGCACGGGTTCGAATCCCGTTGGGGGCACGCACAACCTGTGCGAGACTGGTGCTCGCACATCGCTTGGTCCTGTGGAGCAGTTTGGAGTGCTCGCCACCCTGTCAAGGTGGAGGCCGCGGGTTCAAATCCCGTCAGGACCGCTGCGGCTGGGTAGCTCAGTTGGTACGAGCGTCCGCCTGAAAAGCGGAAGGTCGCCGGTTCGACCCCGGCCCCAGCCACCGCAGGTGAAAGCCCCGCTCCGGGTCTCCCGGAGCGGGGCTTTCACCGTTTCCGCGCCGGTCCGTACGCCAACGGGGGCCGGGTACCGGACCTGTCCGGGCCGCCGGAAAACCGGAGGCGGTGCGGGGCGGGCCGGTGGCAGGGTGAGGGCATGACGTCTGGGGATCTCGCGGGACTGTTCGCCGAACCGCGGCGGCTGCGCGCCTTCGCCGCGCTGGTGCTGGGGGCCGGAAGCGTGCCGGAGGTGGCCAGGACCGCCGGGCTGTCCGTGCGCGAGGCCGCGGTCGCCGTGCGGCGGCTGCGGGACGGCGGACTCGTCGTCGGGGAAGCCGGAGGGGGCGCAGGAGACGGGCTGCGCGTCGAGGCCGGGCGGTTCCGGGAGCTCGCCCGCGCCCGGAGCGCGGAGAGCCGGGAAAGCCGGGAGGGTGGAGAGGCCGGGGCCGCCGGGGATCCGCTCCACCGGTCCGTGCGGGACGGGCGCATCGTCCATCTGCCGGCCAGGAAGGGCCGGCGGCTGCCGGTGCTGGAGCATGTGGTGGAGCGCTCCTTCGAGACCGGCCGTGTCTACGGCGAGCGCGAGGTGGACGACCGGCTGCGCGCCTGGTGCGAGGGCGGGGCCACCGACCATGTGACGGTGCGGCGCTATCTGATCGACGAGTGCCTGCTGGGGCGCGAGGACGGCCGGTACTGGCGCCCCTGAGCGGGCCCGCCGGGTCAGGAGCCGCCGGCCCGGCCGCCCGGATGGCGGTGGCGCAGGATCCAGAAGACGGCGCAGGAGGCGACCGCCCAGGCGGCCAGCACCAGATAGGGCTGTACGTGCAGATAGCCCGGGAAGTAGACGGCCGTGTGCTGGGCGTTGACGGAGGCGCCGGGCGGGAGCCAGCGGCCGATGGTGCCCAGCGGTGAGGGCAGCAGGGGCCAGGAGACCGCTCCCCCGGAGGAGGGGTTGCCGATCAGGACCATCAGGCCCCAGGTGGGGAGCATGGCCCAGCGGCCGATCAGGGCCTGGAACATGGTGAAGACCATGCCCGAGGTGAACATGGTCAGGGCGAGGATCATCCAGGAGTGGACGAAGGGGAAGTCGACCGCGCCCAGCAGCCAGTCCACGGCCGCGGCGATGGCGAAGCCGCCCAGCAGCGAGTAGGCGGCCGTGAAGGCGATCCGCTCGGCGGGGTCCAGGCCCCTGGCGTGGACGCTCATCTGGATGGCCCCGATGAAGCCGGTGACCACCGCCGCGAGGGTGACGTAGAACAGGGCCAGGCCGCGCGGGTCACCCGGGTCCAGCGGTTTGGCGTCCCGCACCGTCACCCGCAGTCCGGTCTCCTCACCCACCGATCGGGCGGCCTCGGTCAGCAGCTCGGCGACGGAGGCGCCCGAGGCGCTGGAGACCTCCAGCACCGGCCGCTCCCGGCCCGGGTCGCCGGGGATGCGCAGCACGGCGAAGACCTTCTGCGACTCCAGGGCCTCGTCGGCCGCCGCGGCGGTGGGGTACTCGCGCAGTTCCAGGGAGGAGCGCAGGTCCTCGCCGATCGCGGCGGCGAACGCCTGCGCGCGCTCCCGGTGGGCGGAGGCGTCCCCGGTGGCGCCGACGACCGCGACGGGGATGCGGCGCGGGGTGGGGTCGGCCATGGCGTAGGTGTACGAGCCCGCGAAGAGTCCGGCCGCGGCGGCGATGAGCAGCGACAGCACGGCGGCGGGCAGGAAGGGCGAGCCCTTGAATCGCCGCCAGCGCCCGCCGGCGCCCCCTCCCCGGCGGCCCTGCCCGGCTTCGTCCCCGGCGCGGGCATCATGAGAGCCGTGCGCGGTGCGCGAGCCGTCGGGTTCCTCGGTGCCTTCGGGACCGTCGGGGAGGGGGTGGCGCCGGTCGTTCATGCGCTCACCCTAGACAGTCTTTTCGCCCATACCACCGCAAGCCGGTCACAAGGAGCGGTGAATTGATTCGCCCGGCACTCGGTGCGGGTGCGATCCTGGAGCCCGTATGTCCACTGTGTCTGATCCCAGCCTCCCCGCCGTCCTGGAGCGACTGCCCGAGCTGATGCTGCGCGACCAGCAGCGGCTCGGCCGCCGACTGGAGGGCGTCCGCCGCATCCGCAAGCCGGAGGCGCGGCGTGCCGTGCTCGCGGAGATCGCCGCCGAGGTCGAGCGGGCCGAGCTGCGCGTGGCCGCCCGGCGGGACGCCGTCCCCGCGATCGACTACCCCGAGCAGCTCCCCGTCAGCCAGAAGAAGGACGAGATCCTTCAGGCGATCCGGGACAACCAGGTCGTGATCGTCGCGGGCGAGACCGGCTCCGGCAAGACCACCCAGATCCCCAAGATCTGCCTGGAGCTCGGGCGCGGGGTGAAGGGGCTGATCGGGCACACCCAGCCGCGCCGGATCGCGGCCCGCACGGTGGCCGAGCGCGTCGCCGAGGAGCTGCGCACGCCGCTGGGCGAGGCGGTGGGCTGGAAGGTCCGCTTCACCGACCAGGTGGGCGAGGACACCCTGGTCAAGCTGATGACGGACGGCATCCTGCTGGCCGAGATCCAGACCGACCGCGAGCTGCGCCGGTACGACACGATCATCATCGACGAGGCGCACGAGCGCAGCCTCAACATCGACTTCCTGCTGGGCTACCTCGCCCGGCTGCTGCCCCGCCGTCCGGACCTCAAGGTCGTCATCACCTCCGCGACGATCGATCCCGAGCGCTTCTCCCGCCACTTCGGCGACGCCCCGATCGTGGAGGTGTCCGGCCGTACGTATCCGGTGGAGGTCCGCTACCGGCCGCTGCTGGAGGAGGAGGGCGACAACCCCGACCGGGACCAGGTCACCGCGATCTGCGACGCGGTCGACGAGCTCCAGGCCGAGGGGCCGGGCGACATCCTGGTCTTCCTCTCCGGCGAGCGGGAGATCCGCGACACCGCCGACGCGCTGAACAGGAAGAACCTGCGCTCCACGGAGGTGCTGCCGCTGTACGCGCGGCTGTCGCACGCCGAGCAGCACCGGGTGTTCCAGAAGCACGGCGGCCGGCGGATCGTGCTGGCCACCAACGTCGCCGAGACCTCGCTGACCGTCCCCGGCATCAAGTACGTCATCGACACCGGCACCGCCCGCATCTCCCGCTACAGCCACCGCACCAAGGTCCAGCGGCTGCCGATCGAGCCGGTCTCGCAGGCCAGCGCCAACCAGCGCAAGGGCCGCTGCGGCCGCACCTCGGACGGCATCTGCATCCGGCTGTACTCCGAGGAGGACTTCCTCTCCCGGCCGGAGTTCACCGACCCGGAGATCCTGCGCACCAACCTGGCCTCCGTCATCCTCCAGATGACCGCCGCGGGGCTGGGCGACATCGAGCGCTTCCCCTTCATCGACCCGCCGGACCACCGCAGCATCAAGGCCGGTGTGCAGCTGCTGGAGGAGCTGGGCGCGCTCGACCCGAAGCAGAAGGACCCGCGCAAGCGCCTGACGGAGACGGGCCGGAAGCTGGCGCAGTTCCCCGTCGATCCGCGGCTGGCGCGGATGGTGCTGGAGGCCGACCGCAACGGCTGCGTCCGCGAGGTCATGGTGATCGCCG
This sequence comes from Streptomyces sp. ICN903, assembly GCF_022015835.1. Taxonomy (NCBI): domain Bacteria; kingdom Bacillati; phylum Actinomycetota; class Actinomycetes; order Kitasatosporales; family Streptomycetaceae; genus Streptomyces; species Streptomyces sp. ICN903. The sequence continues at coordinate 6,083 of NZ_JAKMAY010000228.1, forward strand.
CGGCGCTGTCCATCCAGGACCCGCGCGAGCGCCCCGCCGACAAGCAGCAGCAGGCCGACCAGCAGCACGCCCGGTTCCGCGACGAGAACAGCGACTTCCTCGCCCTGCTCAACCTGTGGCGCTACGTGCGCGAGCGGCAGAAGGAGCTGTCCTCCTCGGCCTTCCGCCGGATGTGCCGGTCCGAGTTCCTCAACTACCTGCGCATACGCGAGTGGCAGGACATCTACGTCCAGCTCCGCCAGGTCGCCAAGTCCATGGGCGTCCACATGAACGACCAGGACGCGGACGCCGACCGCGTCCACCAGTCGCTGCTGGCGGGCCTGCTGTCGCACATCGGGCTCAAGGAGGTCAAGGAGAGCGGGAAGAGCTCCCCGGGCGAGGGCGGGCGGGAGAGCGCCAAGGGCAACGAGTACCTGGGCGCGCGCAGCGCGAAGTTCGCCGTCTTCCCCGGCTCCGCGCTGTTCAGGAAGCCGCCGCGCTGGATCATGTCGGCCGAGCTGGTGGAGACCTCGCGGCTGTGGGCGCGGGTCAACGCGAAGATCGATCCGGACTGGATCGAGCCGCTCGCCGGCCATCTGGTCAAGCGCACCTACAGCGAGCCGCACTGGGAGCAGAAGCAGGCGGCGGTGATGGCCTACGAGAAGGTGACGCTGTACGGCGTGCCCATCGTGGCCCAGCGCAAGGTGAACTACGGGCGCATCGACCCGGAGACCTGCCGCGAGCTGTTCATCCGCAACGCCCTGGTGGAGGGCGACTGGCGCACCCACCACCAGTTCTTCCACGACAACCGCAGGCTGCTGGGCGAGGTGGAGGAGCTGGAGCACCGGGCCCGCCGCCGCGACATCCTCGTCGACGACGAGACGCTGTTCGACTTCTACGACCGGCGCGTCCCCGAACACGTCGTCTCCGGCGCGCACTTCGACTCCTGGTGGAAGCGCAAACGCCAGGAGGAGCCGGACCTGCTCAACTTCGAGAAGTCCATGCTCATCAACGAGCGGGCCGGGCAGGTCACCAAGGACGACTACCCCGACTCCTGGCACCAGGGCAGGCTGCGGTTCCGGGTGACGTACCAGTTCGAGCCGGGCGCGGACGCCGACGGCGTCACCGTCCACATCCCCCTCCAGGTGCTCAACCAGGTCTCCTCCGAGGGCTTCGACTGGCAGATCCCCGGGCTGCGCGCGGATCTGGTCACCGAGCTGATCCGCTCTCTGCCCAAGCCGATCCGCCGCAACTACGTGCCCGCCCCCGACTTCGCCCGGCGCTTCCTGGACACCGTCGCCGGAAGGGACGGCGGCATCCCGCAGGAGACGCTGAACGAGCCGCTGACGGCCGTGCTGGCGCGGGGGCTGACGCGGATGACGGGGGTGCGTGTGACCCCGGAGGACTTCGACCCGTCCAGGGTCCCCGACCATCTGAAGATCACCTTCCGGGTGGTGGACGAGCGGCGCCGCAAGGTCTCCCGCGACGCCGAGAGCAAGGATCTGGAGGAGCTGAGGGACGCTCTGCGCCCGCGCACCCGGGCCGCGCTGTCCAAGGCGTTCGACTCCGCCCGGGACAAGGGCGGCGACGGTACCGGCGGCGGTCTGGAGCAGCGCACCGGGCTGACCTCCTGGACCATCGGCGCCCTGCCGCGCACCTTCGAGACGCGGCGGGCCGGCCAGCCGGTCAGGGCGTACCCGGCTCTGGTGGACGACGGCGCCTCGGTGTCGGTGAAACTCTTCGACACCGAGGACGAGCAGAGTGAGGCGATGTGGCGCGGCACGCGCCGGCTCGTCCTGCTCAACCTCCCGTCCAATCCGGCCAAGTTCGCCCAGTCCAAACTCACCAACCAGGACCGGCTCTCCCTCGCCGCCTCCCCGCACGGCAGCGTCCAGGCGCTGTTCGACGACTGCGTGACGGCCGCCGCGGACCGGCTGATCGCGGCGCACGGCGGCCCGGCCTGGAACGAGGAGGGCTTCCGCAAGCTCTTCGACGCCGTGCGCGCCGACATCACCGACGCGACGGTGGCGACGGTGCGGCAGGTGCGCGAGGTGCTCGCCGCCTGGCAGTCGTGCGAGCGCCGGATGAAGTCGCCGCCGCTGTCGGGCAGTCCGACCCTGGCGCCGAACCTCGCGGATGTGCGGCAGCAGCTCACGGAGCTGGTCGGACCGGGCTTCGTGACCGCCCACGGCGCCCGGCGCCTGCCGGACCTGCTGCGCTATCTGACGGCCGTGGACCGCCGCCTGCAGCAGCTGCCCACGAACGCCGAGCGGGACCGTGCCCGGATGGCGAAGGTGAAGGAGATGCGGGACGAGTACGAGTGGCTGCTGGAGCAGTTCCCGAAGGGGCGGCCGGTGCCGCGGGAGGCGCGGGAGATCCGCTGGATGATCGAGGAGCTGCGGGTCAGCTACTTCGCGCACGCCCTGGGGACGGCTTACCCGGTCTCGGACAAGCGCATCGTGAAGGCGGTGGACGCGGCGGCGCCGTAGCCGGACCGGCACAGGGACCGGTCGCGGGCCGGTGACGGGTCGGTAGCCGGGCCGGGACTGAGAGTGAGTTCGCTTTGTGTCCCTGAGCTGCTGTAGAGTCCTTCTCGCAGCTCGGGCAGCGCCCGGCGCTGCGGCTTCCAGGTCCTGTGGAGCAGTTTGGAGTGCTCGCCACCCTGTCAAGGTGGAGGCCGCGGGTTCAAATCCCGTCAGGACCGCATCGAGTGGCCCGGATCCCCCGAGGATCCGGGCCACTGGCCGTTTTGCGCGCCCTCGGGCATCCCCGGCGCACGGGCCGTCTTGACGGTTCCTCAGGCCGCGGGTACCTCTGCTACAGGGAGGTGGGCGCGATGCCGACGACTCCGAGGTATCCGCGGCACGAGACACGGGCCCTGCTGCGGGCCCATCTGTCCGCCGCGACGCGTTACGGCCACGCCACCCGGCACTGCCCGGTCTGCCACCGGCTGCAGCTGCTGGCGATGGAGCCCGCGGGCGAGCGTCCCGGCGGGCCGCCCCCGGCCGCCTCCTCCGCCCCGCGCCCGGAACCGCCCGTACGGTCTGTGCGGCCCGTACGCCCCGGGGAGGGCCCCGAGCCGCCCGCCGCGCCCGTGGAGGGCCGGCCGGGCCCCGGCGGGCCCTGAGCCGGGTCTGACGGGTCCTTCGCTCTCGACGCCGCCCCGGCACCGCCCTGCGGCCGGGCGGCGGCCCGGCGGCGCACGAGAGGCGGCCGGCGGCGCACCGGCGCCCCGACCGGAGGTCCGATTGCGGGGCGTCGTACGCTTATTTCCCATTACCGTACGGTAGTTGGGGCGTGCAAGACCCGTGCGATGTGACGGGAGTCACCGAATCGGTTGATCCGAGGGAGGAATTTAACCCCTTCCTACATCCGGTAAATTTAATATGTGCCATTGCACTGCACCCGAGCGCCCCTCCCGACGCTTCCGCGCGCCCCCCGCACGGGATCCCCCCGAGGGC
>NZ_JAKMAY010000229.1:0-9416 GCF_022015835.1 Streptomyces sp. ICN903
CCGCCGCCGACACCTCCTACCGGCACGGCCCGCTGGCCGTCCTGGACGGCGACGGCCTCGCGTACGGCGCACAGGGCATCGTCCTGGAGTGCCCGGCCACGACCATCCCCGAGTTGGTGGAGTGGACACTGGCCGAATCCGGCCTGGGAGCGCCCCGTCTGCACCGCGCGGGCCGGGACTCCGACCCGCTGATCGTGCTCACCGCCTCCGCGGCGGTCGCGCTCGGTCTGCCCGAGCGCCTGGAAGGACACGAGGCCCGCCGCACCCTGCGCCTGCCCGACGACCACCCGGTGGTCAAACAGCTGACGAAGGCGCGTTGGAAGCTCACCAAACGCGGTTTCGGTCCCTGGGCCCGCGTCTACCGCCCCGCCTCCGAAGGCCGCCGGCAGTGCGTACAGCTGGCGATCCTGTCCTGGGACGCGCTCGACCCACGGGCCTGGCCGGGCGCCGCCGACCTGGAACCGGCCCGGCTCGCCGACGCGCTGGGCCTCTACGCCGCCCGGGTCATCACCCCGCGCGGCTCCACGGCCGTGACCGGCCTGGAGCTGATGACCGCCCTGCGCCCGCCCACCCGCGCCGTGCGGGACGCCGGCAGCGGCGCCTGGGTCTCCGGCCGCAACCCCGGATCGCTGGGCACCGAACCGGTCGACCCCGCCCCGCCCGAGGCGCCCACCGGGCACCCCGTCGCCCAGGGCTGGGAAGGGGGGTTCCTGGACGAGGAGGTCTACCAGTGGGTCCGCGGGGTCGACCTGCTGTCGGACGCCGAATGCCTGCTGCCGTTCGCCGTCGGCCTGGACATCAACACCGCGTTCCTGGCCGCCGCCGCCCGCCTCGCCGTCGGCCTGTCCGGCCCCGAGCACGTCACCCGCCCGGTGTTCGACAAGAAGGTCCCCGGCTGCTGGTACGTGGACCTGTCCCACATCGACCTGGATCCGCGCCTGCCCTCGCCCTTCACCCCCACCGGCGAGCGTCCCGAAGGGCCCGCCTGGTACGCCACCCCCACCGTCGCCTACGCCCAGGAGCTGGGGTACGAGGTCCGGCCGGCCGAGGCATACCTGCGCCGGGAGAGCGGCGCGTACCTCGACCCCTGGCACGACCGGCTCAAGGCCGCCTACCTCGACACCCTCGCCGACCTCGGCGTCACCCGGGACCTCACCGACACCGCCTACCTCGCCGCGATGGAGCGACACCGGCACACCGATCCCGCCCTGGCCATGGTCCTCACCGCGATCAAGGCCACCGTCAAGGGCGGCATCGGCAAACTCCGCGAGCGCCCCCAGGGCCGCCACCACCGCGACGGGGAGCGCTGGCCCGCCCTTCAGCGCCCGACCTGGCGCCCCGACATCCGCGCGGCCGTCATCTCCAGGGCGCGGGTCAACATGCACCGCAAGATGCTCAGGACCGCCGAGGCGACCGGCCTGTACCCCCTGGCCGTGCTGTCCGACTGCGTCGTCTACCCCAGCCCCGGCGACTCGCCGCTGGACTTCCTGCCCCGCACCGCCGCCGGCAAGCCCCTGCCCGGCTCCTTCCGCCTCGGCCCCAGCCCGGGCCTGTGCAAGGTCGAGGGTGTGGCGCAGCTGGCCTGGGCGGTCGATCTGATGGAGCAGGGCTACAACCCCGCCCGCCACATCAAGGACGGCGTCGACGCCGTCCTGGACGAAGGAGAGTGACCCGTGGGGGAGATCGACGACGCCATCGAGCGCGCCGAGGCGGAGACGTTCACCCGCAACCCGCCCAAGTCCCTCCAGGCCCGGATCAACTTCCTGCTGGGCAAGCTCAAGACCACCCGCGCCGTGGCCGCCGAACTCGGGGTGAGCCAGCGTTCGGTGGAGCGCTACCGCAGAGGCGACCGGAAGAACCCGCCCCGGCACATCGCCGACCGCATCGACGCCGCCGTCCGCGCCCGATGGCAGCCCCTGGTGCGCAGGCGCCGCCGCCGCGAGGCCGCCACCACCGGCGGCATCACCATCGAGACCCGCGCCCGCTTCGGCTACTCGGCCCCCATCGGTTCCACCGACGACCCCCGCCTGCGCCGCCTGACCGTCCACCTTCCCCCGGCCTACGCCGACCGCCTCTTCGCCGCCCGGCAGCAGGGGGCCGACGACCGGCAGCTGCGCGACATCGTCGCCGAGGGCCTGCGGGAGGAGTACTTCCGCGACGGCGGCCGCCGCGCCGAACACCTCGACGTCGCCTTCACCGACATCGACTACATCGACGTGTCCTTCTGAACGGCCGTCCGGCCCGCCGCGGCCGCGGCGGGCCGGACCGGAACCGGTGGGGCGGCTCCTCCCGGCCGCCCCGGAAAGGGGCTCCGGCGAGAGGCCCCGGGGAGGTCCTCGCCTCAGGCGCCGACGTAGGCCGCCAGATGCTCGCCGGTGAGGGTGGAGCGGGAGGCGACGAGGTCGGCGGGCGTGCCCTCGAAGACGATCCGGCCGCCGTCGTGACCGGCGCCGGGGCCGAGGTCGATGATCCAGTCGGCGTGCGCCATGACCGCCTGGTGGTGCTCGACGACGACGACCGTCCTCCCGGAGTCCACCAGCCGGTCGAGCAGGCCGAGCAGCTGCTCGACGTCGGCGAGGTGCAGACCGGTGGTCGGTTCGTCGAGGATGTAGACGCCGCTCTTCTCGCCCATGTGCGTGGCCAGTTTGAGCCGCTGCCGTTCGCCGCCGGACAGTGTGGTGAGCGGCTGGCCGAGGGTGAGGTAGCCGAGTCCGACGTCGACGAGCCGGCCGAGGATCCGGTGCGCGGCCGGGGTGCGCGCCTCACCGGAGCCGAAGAACTCCTCGGCCTCCGTCACCGGCATCGCGAGGACCTCGCTGATGTCGCGCCCGCCGAGGCGGTGTTCCAGCACCGACGCCTGGAACCGCTTCCCCTCGCACTCCTCGCAGACGGTGGCGACCCCGGCCATCATCGCCAGGTCGGTGTAGACGACGCCGGCGCCGTCGCAGGCGGGGCAGGCTCCCGAGGAGTTGGGGCTGAACAGCGCCGGTTTCACGCCGCACGCCTTGGCGAACGCCTTACGGATCGGGTCGAGCAGCCCGGTGTAGGTGGCCGGGTTGCTCCGCCTGGAGCCGCGGATGGGCGTCTGGTCGACGCAGACCACGCCGGTGCCGTCGGCCTCCGACCGGCGCAGCAGCGATCCGTGCACCAGCGAGCTCTTGCCGGAGCCCGCCACGCCGGTGACCACGCAGAGCACCCCGAGCGGGATGTCGACGTCGACGTTCCGCAGGTTGTGCGTCGCCGCGCCGCGGATCTCCAGAGTGCCGGAGGGCTCGCGCACCGTCTTCCTGAGGACGGCCCGGTCGTCGAGGTGGCGGCCGGTGAGCGTGTCCGAGGCCCGCAGTCCTTCGACGGTGCCCTCGAAGCAGACGGTGCCGCCGGCCGTTCCGGCGCCGGGACCGAGGTCGACGACGTGGTCGGCGATGGCGATGACCTCGGGCTTGTGCTCGACGACGAGGACGGTGTTGCCCTTGTCGCGCAGGCGCAGCAGCAGGTTGTTCATCCGCTGGATGTCGTGCGGGTGCAGGCCGGTCGTGGGCTCGTCGAAGACGTAGGTGACGTCGGTGAGGGAGGAGCCGAGGTGGCGGACCATCTTCACCCGCTGCGCCTCACCGCCCGACAGCGTGCCCGTCGGCCGGTCGAGCGAGAGGTAGCCCAGCCCGATCTCCACGAACGAGTCGAGGGACTGCCCCAGCGCGGTGAGCAGCGGCGCCACCGAGGCATCTTCGAGGCCGCGGACCCACTCGGCCAGGTCGAGGATCTCCATCGCGCAGGCGTCGGCGATGGAGATCCCCCCGACCTTCGACGACCGGGCCTGCTCACTGAGCCGGGTGCCGTCGCACTCGGGGCACTCGGTGAAGGTGACAGCCCGGTCCACGAAGGCCCGGATGTGCGGCTGCATCGACTCCCGGTCCTTGGAGAGGAACGACTTCTGGATCTTCGGGATCAGCCCCTCGTAGGTCAGGTTGACGCCGTTGACCTTCACCTTGGTCGGCTCGCGGTACAGGAAGTCGTGCCGCTCCTTCCTGGTGTACTCGCGGATCGGCTTGTCCGGGTCGAAGAAGCCCGACTCGGTGATGACCCGTACCACCCAGCCGTCCCCGGTGTAGGTGGGGATGGTGAACGGGCCCTCGGAGAGCGACTTGGAGTCGTCGTAGAGCTGGGTGAGGTCGATGTCGGAGACCGTGCCCCGGCCCTCGCAGCGGGTGCACATGCCGCCGGTGCGGTTGAAGGTCACCTTCTCGGTCCTGGTCTTCTCGGCGCCTCGGTCGACCGTGAACCCGCCGCTCGCCGAGACGGAGGCGACGTTGAAGGAGAACGCGGAGGGCGGGCCGATGTACGGCTTGCCGAGCCGGCTGAAGAGGATGCGCAGCATCGCGCTGGCGTCGGTGGCGGTGCCGACGGTGGAGCGGGGGTCGGCGCCCATCCGCTGCTGGTCGACGATGATCGCGGTCGTCAGCCCTTCGAGCACGTCGACCTCGGGCCGGTTCGGCGTGGGCATGAAGCCCTGGACGAAGGTGCTGTAGGTCTCGTTGATCAGCCGCTGGGACTCGGCGGCGATCGTGTCGAACACCAGTGAGCTCTTGCCCGAGCCGGAGACCCCGGTGAACACCGTCAGCCGGCGCTTGGGGATCTCGATGCTGACGTCCTTGAGGTTGTTCACGCGCGCGCCGTGCACACGGATCAGGTCGTGGCTGTCGGCGGCGTGCGGCTCGGGCGCCCGCGTGTCCGTCCTCGTGGCGGTGCTCATGGTGTCCCCCATCTGTCGGCCGGCTCGTCCCGGCCGGATCCGAGTGTCGTGTGTTTCGTCGTCCGCCGGAGCGGGTCCGGAGCTCACCGCGCGCGGGGCCGGACGAGGCGCGGCACGTCGCCCGCAGGGTCGCGGAAGGCGCGGTCACGCGCCTCCGGGCCGCGGACGTCCCGGCGGAAGGCGGGCGCTTCGTCGCCGTCGTCGGTGGCGACGGCGACGAAGCGCTGCGGCAGCTTGATGCCCATGGGTCTCACGCTACGGACGGGAAGCGGGTTTCGCTTCTCCGTTTCTGACCGGCCGCGTGTGGATCTTCGCGATGCAGGCCGGGACGGCGGCGCCCTCGTCGTGCGGACGGGCCCGGTACGCGCTCGGGCTCTCGCCGACCAGCTCGGTGAACCGCGAACTGAACGACCCCAGCGACGTGCAGCCGACCGCGAAGCAGACCTCCGTCACCGACAGGTCGCCGCGCCGCAGCAGCGCCTTGGCCCGCTCGATCCGGCGCGTCATCAGATAGCTGTACGGTGTCTCGCCGAAGGCGGCGCGGAAGCTGCGGGAGAAGTGGCCCGGCGACATGAGGGCGACGCGCGCCAGCGCCGGGACGTCGAGCGGCTCCGCGTAGTCGCGGTCCATCAGGTCACGGGCCCGGCGCAGCCGGACGAGGTCCTCCAGCGTCACATGTCCACCATCCCACAGCGCCGGGCGCCCCCGGCACCGTTTCCGGCACACGGCGGGCCCGGTACGCGCCCGGGCTCCCACCGGCCGGCCCGGGGGGAAGGGCGGCGGGGGCGCCCGGCGACGGACGGCCGGCCGCAAGGCGGGCTCCGGCGATCCCGGGGACGCCGCGCAGCCGCGCTGCCGCCGCGCGTTCGGCCCGGCGTGCCGTCAGGTACGCGTACGGTGATCTGCCGTAGGCCAGCCGGAACCAGCGGCCGAGGTGCGCGACGGGCACGCCCGCCTCGCGGGCGAGCGCCTCGACGTCCAGCGGCCGCGCGTGCTCCCGGTCGATCCGGTCGCGGACGCGGCGCATTCGCGTGAACTCGCTCAGGCGCTGCGCCTGGACGAGCGCGCGTCTCCAGGCGGGGCGGCACATGGCGGAACTCCTTCCCGTCGGTTCCCGTCGGCGGCCGGCCGGCTCAGCGCAGTTCCTGGACGCGGACCAGGTTGCCCGCGGGGTCGCGGAAGGCGCAGTCGCGGACGCCGTACGGCTGCTCGACCGGTTCCTGTACGACCTCGGCGCCCTCGGCCCGCACCTTCTCGAAGGTGCCGTCGAGGTCCGGTGTGGCCAGCTGGATCCAGCCGTAGGTGCCCTTGGCCATCATCTCGGTGATGGTGCGGCGCTCGTCCTCGGTGATCCCGGGGTCGGCGGCGGGCGGCGCCAGAAGGACGGAGGTGCCGGCCTGGCCGGCGGGGCCGACGGTGATCCAGCGCATCCGGCCCTCTCCGACGTCGGTGCGGACCTCGAAGCCGAGGATGTCGCGGTAGAAGGCCAGGGAGGCCTCCGGGTCCTCGTGCGGAAGGAAGACGGTGTGAATGGTGATGTCCATGTGGTCAGGCTAGGCACGGCCGTGCGGCCCGGGCTTCTCGAATCCTGACCGGTTCCCGGCCGCCCCGGCTCGTCCGGCTCGTCCGGCTCACCCGGCGGGCGGGGCCTCCCGCATCGCCCGTGCGGTGGAGGCCGGGTCGTATCCCTCGGCGACGCCCTCGACCAGGATGATGTCGCCGGCGATGTGCCGGGAGCGCAGCGGTGCGATCTCCCGGTAGGCCGGCGAGTCCCACCAGGCCCGCGCCTCGTCGATCCCGGGGAAGCCGATCACCACGACGTGCCCGGGCCAGCTCCCCTCCTTCACCTCGTGCTGGGTGCCGTGCACGAGGAAGCGGCCGCCGTACGGCTCGAAGGTGGCGGGGATGCGCTCGATGTACTCGGCGATCTCCGGGTGCGGGGCCGCTTCCCGCAGATGGGCTATGGCGTAGGCGGGCATGGCGTCCTTCCGGTCGGTCGGGTTCTCCGTACGGGGACGATCCTGGCAGCCGGACGCGCCGGGGGCGATTACCCGCCGGGTAATCGCCCCCGGGCAGCAGCAGGAGGAGCCGCCGCCTCGGCCGGGCCGCACCGCAGGAACGTCGCCGTCGGCTCTCAGGCGGGCTCGCGCACCATGAACACGTCCACCGGGCCCTCGGTCTCGAGGGTGAAGCCGTGCCGTTCGTAGAGCCGCCGGGCCGAACTTCCCCGCAGCACGTTCAGCCGGACGAGGACGCCATCGCGGTCGCACTGCTCCAGCAGCCCGCGCAGCACGCCCGAGCCGATGCCCCTGCCCTGCAGACGCGGGGCCAGATAGAAGTGCTCCAGCCAGTGGGCGTCCCCGGCCCGGCGCAGCGCCACGCAGCCGGCGAACGCGCCGTCCACCTCGATCACCCAGGTGTGCGCCGGGTCGAAGCCGTCCCGCAGCCGCTGCCGCACCCGCTGTTCGTCGTACCGCCCGAGCCGTTCCAGGTCGTCCCGCAGTACCAGGGCGCGCAGCTCGGCCGCTTCCGCGGCGTCCGCCGCCGAGGCCTGCCGAATATCCCAGTCCACCATGGCCGCCACGCTAACCCGCCGGATCCGCGAGGTCGCCCTGTCCCCGGCCCCTGTGACGGCCGGGAGAACGTGCGGCCTATCGGGCCGCGGAGGGCAGGCGCAGACGCCCGTCGTGCATCTCGGCGACCCGGTCGGCCGCGGTGAGGTGGGCGCGGTCGTGGGTGACCAGGACGGTCGCGGTGGCCTGCCGGTGGGTGAGACGGGTGATCAGGTCGACGACGGCGGCACCGCGTTCGTGGTCCAGGGCGCTGGTGGGCTCGTCGACCAGGAGCACGGTGGGGTCGTTCATCAGGGCGCGGGCGATGTTGACGCGCTGGCGCTGGCCGCCGGAGAGCTGATGGGGGCGCCGGCCGGCCCGGTCGGCCAGGCCGACGGCGTCGAGCAGCTCCATGGCCCGGGTGCGGGCCCCGGACGGGGACCGTCCGTCGATCCGCGCCATGACCTGGAGCTGTTCGACGGCGGTGAGGGAGGGCAGCAGGTTGGGCTGCTGGAAGACGATGCCGATCTTTCGGCGGCGGAGTCCGGCGAGCTCGGCGCGGGTCATGCCGGTGGTCGTGGTGCCGTCGACGGCGACGGTGCCGCGGTCGGGGGTGATGAGGGTGGCGGCGACCGCCAGCAGGCTGGACTTTCCCGAGCCCGATGGGCCGACTACCGCGGTGATGCTGCCCCCGGGCACATCCAGGGTGACACCGTCGAGGGCGGTCAGGCGGGAGTCGCCGTCGGGGTAGGTCAGGGTGACGTCGGTCAGGTGCAGGCTCATCGGGCGCTCCCCAGGGCGGTCAGCGGGTCGACGGAGGTGATGCGGCGGATGGACAGGGCGGCCCCGAGCACCCCGAGCCCGGTCATCACGGCGGCCGGGACGAGGACGGTGGCGGGCGTGAGCAGGAAGGGCACGTCCATGCCGGAGACGAGGGAACCGACGGCCGCGGCCGCGCCGGTGCCGATCAGGGTGCCGCCGGCCAGCAGGACGACGGCCTGGCCGAGAGCGTCCCCCAGCAGGGTGGCGGTGGAGGCGCCCAGGGCCTTCAGCACGGCGATGTCACCGCTGCGCTGGATGGTCCACACGGTGAAGAAGGCGCCGACGACCAGGGCGGAGATCACGAACAGGAAGCCGCGCATCAGCCGCAGGGAGCCGTTCTCGGAGGCGTAGGAGCCGATCGCGGACAGGGAGTCGTCCCTGGCGACCGTCCTGGTGCCCGCCGCCCGGTCTGCGGCCTCGACATCGGCGGCGGAGGTGGTGTTCAGGGCGATGACGGTGGCCGCCGGTCCGTCGGCCCCGCCCGCGGGAGGCGCGATCTCCCGCCAGAATCCCAGGCCGGTCCAGACGACCGGGGTGTGGCTGAAGAAGGCGTCACCGCTCACGGCGGCGACGGTCGCCCGCCGCCCGGCGAGGGTGAACGCGTCGCCCACCGCGAGGCCGAGATCGTGTGCGACGGTGGCGGACAGGACCACCGCGTCCTCGGGCCCGCCGCTCAGCCCACCGCCGGGCCCACCGCCGGGCCCGCCGTCGGGCCCGCCGTCGGGAACGAGCGCGGAGCCGGGCCGGACGCCGAAGACGGACACCCCTGCGCTCCTTCTCCCGGTGGCCGCCTTCGTGGTGGTGATGCCCAGCGGCTCGGCGCCGCGCACGCCGGGCGTCCGGGCCCACCGCCGCCACTGCCGCTCGGTGACGGTGGAGTCCGCGTACGACGGCTCCCCGCCCTCGTCCGGTGCCGCGAAGGCGATCGCGTCGGCGGGCAGGGAGGTGATCGCGGAGACGTTCTGCCGGCCCAGGCCGGCGGTCAGGCCGGACAGCAGCCCGACCAGCAGGGTCATCAGCACGATGACAGCGCCCATCAGGGCGAAGCGCCCCTTGGCGAACTTCAGGTCTCTCCACGCTACGAACACGGTGCTGCCCGCCCTTTCAGAGGACACCGGGGAAAGCGGTGTGCCCCCACTCTCGGCCGCCGCCCCCGGGGCGGGCATCCGGCCCAGGGTGGCAATCGGCGAACCGGAAGGCGGCGTGCCGGTTCCAACTTTCGACAGAGGCCGGGCCAGGGGTCGCCTTCTTAGGATGGAAGGACTGTGAACACCGCCGCCCCCGCCCCGACC
>NZ_JAKMAY010000023.1:0-4879 GCF_022015835.1 Streptomyces sp. ICN903
CCCGGGGTGCCGGGGGTGCGGGGGGTGTTCATCTCCGGGCCTCCATCGCCTGGGTCAGGGCCGCGATGCCGCGCGAGGTGTGGGTTTTGACCGAACCGGCCGATATCCCCATGGCCGCGGCGATCTCACTCTCCTTCAGTCCCAGCCAGTGACGCAGGACGAGGGCTTCGCGCTGCCGGGCGGGAAGCCGCTGGAGCGCGTCGATCAGCACCCGCTGGTCGTCGCGGAGGAGTGCCGAGATCTCGGCGGAGACGACCGGCTCGGACGGCTGCGGCTCCATGTGCTTGCGGGCCACCTGGAGGTGGCGTATGCGCATCCGGGTCAGATTGCAGACCACGGACCGCAGGTAGGCCTCCGCGGAACCGGGCTCGCGCAGCTTCCGCCACTTCCGGTAGATCTGGTAGTAGGCCTCGGCCACGATGTTCTCGGGGTCGTCGGCGCCGAGCAGTGCGGCCAGCCTCAGCATCGGCGTGTAGTGCAGGCTGAACAGGCGGGCCACCTCCGCCTCGCGCTCGGGCTCCAGCCCCTCGGCGGCCGCTCGCGGCGGTGCCGCCGGGGCGGGCGGCACCGGCGGCACCGGGCCGCGCTCGGCCGGGGCGGGTGGCAGGACGGCTGCGCGGGCGTCCCTGCCGAACCGGCCGCGGATGGGTCTCATGGTGTGCTCGCTCCCGTCTCGGGACGGCGTCTGAGGACGATACGGGGCGGGAGGGTGGTGGTGTCCGGACCGCGGGGGACCCCGGCACGGTCGAGGACGAACGTGGCGGCCACCGCGACGGCCAGGTTCGGCAGCAGGGCCGCGAGACCGGCGTAGACCTCCAGGCCGGACGGTCCGAAGGGCACCACCGGGGAGAACCCCTCCCGTACGACCGTGAAGGTGCCGACCGCCATTCCCGAGGCCCAGCCGGCGAGCAGCGCGCGGTGGTGCAGGCGGCGGGTGAAAAGCCCCGCCGCGACCGCGGGAAGGGTCTGCAGGATCCACACGCCACCGAGCAGTTGCAGGTTCACGGCGTCCTGGTCGCGCAGGCCGAGGACGAAGGCGATCGCCCCGGCCTTGGCGGCGAGCGATACCGCCTTGGCGACCCTGACCTGGTGCTTGGGGGTGGCCGTGGGGTGGAAGTACTCGACGTAGACGTTCCGCACGAACGAGGTCGCCGCCGCGATCGACATCACGGCGGCGGGCACCATCGCGCCCACCGCCAGTGCCCCGAAGACCAGTCCGGCCGGCGGCCCCGGCATCAGCCGGTCGACCAGCATGGGCACCGCGGCCTCCGTGCCGCCGTGCGGGGTGCGCACCCCGTGGGCCAGGGCGGCGATGCCCAGCAGCCCGAACAGTCCGAGCACCGCCGTCCACAGCGGCAGGGCGGAGGAGACCCGGCGCAGCACCCCTGTGCCGGAGGCCGCGAACCCCGCGGTGAGCACGTGCGGATACATCAGCAGGGCGAGTGCCGAGCCCAGCGCGAGGGTGGCGAAGGCCGACCGCTGGCCGGGGGCGAGGACGAGCGGGGCGCCCTCCGCCCCCCGCTCGGCAAGCGTGCTCCCGGCCGCGGCGAACATGGCGCCGGGGCCGCCCAGGTGATCCAGGGCCAGCCAGACGGTGGCCAGGACCGAGCCGAAGACCGCCACGCCCTTGAGGGCGGATATGACGGTGGGAGCCCTCAGCCCGTGCCGGTAGGTGGCCACCGCCAGCCCGGCGAACAGCGCGGCCATCGCCAGGTCCCCGGTGACCGCGTCCGGGTACAGGCCGCCCGCGGTGAGCACCGCGCGGATCCCCAGCAGTTGGAGGGCCAGGTAGGGCATGGTCGCGAGGATGCCGGTGAGGGCGACCACCAGCGCCAGCGGCGGCGAGCCGTAACGCCCGCGGACGAAGTCGGCGACGGTGACGTAGCCGTGGCGGCGGGCCACGGACCACAGCCGGGGTAACAGGGCGAACGCCAGCGGGCAGACGATCACGGTGTAGGGGAGGGCGAAGAAGGCGGTGGCCCCGTTGCCGTAGGCCAGCCCGGGCACGGCGGTGAAGGTGTAGGCGGTGAACACCGTGCCGCCGAGCAGCAGCCAGGTCCACACGGTGCCCAGGCTCCGGTCCGCCAGTGCCCAGCCCTCCAGCGACGGCAGGCGGTCGCGGGCGTGCAGGCGGCGGGCGGTGGCCGCCAGGAGCGACGCTCCGCCGATGACGGCGAGGAACGCCGTGGCCATGGCGCCGTCGGCCATCGATCACCGTCCTCGGGGTGCGCGGGTCCCTCACCCGCCGGTTGCCGGCCCGCTGCCTTCCGCCGGCAGGGAGACCAGGGAAATCCGCCGTGAATCCGTTGTCAACCCGATCGCGGCGACCGGCAACTCTTGCACAGACCACAGGAGCCGGCCGGCCCCGCGGCCTGTGGCCTCAACACCGCTGTCCACCGGGGCTGCGAGCCAGTGACGAGTCAGCGACGACCCGGCAAGGAGCCGCCATGTCCGCACCCCCCGCACCCCCCGCGCCGACCGAACCACCGAAGAGCAGGCCGAGATCGGTCCTGCTGTGGACCGCCGTCGCCCTCCTCGGCGCGGTCGGCTGGGGCATGCTGGCCCTGGCCCGGGGCGAGGAGGTCTCCGCGATCTGGCTGGTGGTGGCCGCCCTGGGCTCGTACGCCATCGCCTACCGCTTCTACGCCCGCTTCATCGCCCGGCGCGTCCTCCAGCCCGACGACAGCCGTGCCACTCCGGCCGAGCGGCTGGAGGACGGTGTCGACTACCACCCCACCGACCGCCGTGTGCTGTTCGGCCACCACTTCGCAGCCATCGCGGGTGCCGGGCCGCTGGTCGGCCCGGTGCTGGCGGCCCAGATGGGCTATCTGCCGAGCACCATCTGGATCGTCGTCGGCGTGATCTTCGCCGGGGCGGTCCAGGACATGATGATCCTGTTCTTCTCCATGCGCCGGGACGGCAAGAGCCTGGGACAGATGGCGCGTGACGAGATCGGCAGGGTGGGCGGCGCCGCGGCGCTCGTCGGCGTCTTCGCCATCATGGTCATCCTGCTGGCGGTGCTCGCGCTGGTCGTGGTCAACGCCCTGGCCCACTCCCCCTGGGGCACCTTCTCGGTCGCCATGACCATCCCCATCGCCCTGTTCATGGGCTTCTACCTGCGCTGTCTGCGGCCGGGCCGGGTCGTGGAGACCAGCGTCACCGGTGTGGCCCTGCTGCTGCTGGCGATCCTCGGCGGCGGCTGGATCCAGGACTCCTCGCTGGCCGACGCCTTCGTCTGGAGCCCCACGACCCTGGTGTTCTGCCTGATCGGCTACGGCTTCGTCGCCTCCGTGCTGCCGGTGTGGATGCTGCTGGCCCCCCGCGACTACCTGTCCACCTTCATGAAGGTGGGGACCATCGTGCTGCTGGCGGTCGGTGTGGTGATCGCCGCGCCGACGCTGAAGACCGACGCGGTGACCCCCTTCGCCTCCTCGGGCGACGGCCCGGTCTTCGCCGGGGCGCTGTTCCCCTTCCTGTTCATCACCATCGCCTGCGGCGCGCTGTCCGGCTTCCACGCGCTGGTGTCCTCCGGCACCACGCCGAAGCTGATCCAGAAGGAGTCGCAGGTCCGGATGATCGGCTACGGCTCCATGCTGATGGAGTCCTTCGTGGCCGTCATGGCGCTGGTCGCGGCCTGTGTCATCGACCCGGGCCTGTACTACGCGATGAACGCCCCGGCGGGCATGCTGGGCACCACCGTGGAGAGCGCCTCGCGGGCGGTGGCGGACCTGGGCTTCAGCATCACCCCCGACCAGCTGGCCGCGGCGGCCGGGGCCGTCGAGGAGGAGACCCTGATCGCGCGCACCGGCGGCGCGCCCACCCTGGCGGTCGGCATGGCGGAGATCTTCTCCCAGGTGTTCGGCGGCGCCGGGATGAAGGCCTTCTGGTACCACTTCGCGATCATGTTCGAGGCGCTGTTCATCCTCACCACGGTGGACGCGGGCACCCGGGTCGGCCGCTTCATGCTCCAGGACATGCTGGGCAACGTCTGGAAGCCCATCGGCCGGGTCACCTGGAAGCCGGGCATCTGGATCACCAGTGCCCTCGTCGTCGGCGCCTGGGGCTACTTCCTCTACGTCGGCGTCACCGACCCTCTCGGCGGGATCAACCAGCTCTTCCCGCTGTTCGGCATCGCCAACCAGCTGCTCGCCGCGATCGCCCTCACCATCGCCACCACCCTGCTGATCAAGGCCGGGAAACTGCGCTGGGCGTGGGTGCCGGGCCTTCCGCTGGCGTGGGACGTGGCGGTCACCTTCACCGCCGGCTGGCAGAAGATCTTCTCCGGCGATCCCAAGGTGGGCTTCTTCGCCAACCGCGAGCGCTTCGTGGACGCCATCGAGGCCGGCCGGGTGCTGGCCCCGGCCAAGAACACGGACGAGATGCACACGGTGGTGCTCAACCAGACCGTCGACGGCGTGATCATGGCCCTGTTCCTGCTGGTGGTCGCCACGGTGATCGCCAACGCGGCCGTGGTGTGCGTACGCGCCGTACGGTCCGCCGAGCCGCTGCCGACCACCGAGGCGCCCTACGTGGAGTCCCGGATCGAGGTCCCGGCCTCGTGGTCGTCGGACGACGGGAGGGAGAAGGACAGGGAGCCGGTGGGGGCGGGCGAACGATGACGGCCGCACTGCTCGCCAGGGCGGCCCGGCTGCTGCGGGGTGTGCGCTGGTATCTGCGCGAGTTCTCCGGTGAGGCGGACTACGAGCGCTTCCGCCTCAGGCACCTGCGCGAGCACCCGGGCGA
Source organism: Streptomyces sp. ICN903 (assembly GCF_022015835.1). Taxonomy (NCBI): domain Bacteria; kingdom Bacillati; phylum Actinomycetota; class Actinomycetes; order Kitasatosporales; family Streptomycetaceae; genus Streptomyces; species Streptomyces sp. ICN903. The sequence continues at coordinate 4,744 of NZ_JAKMAY010000023.1, forward strand.
GCCGGTCCCCTCCTGGCGCGAATACGAACGGCAGCGTGCCCGGCACCGGGAGGAGCACCCGCAGAGCCGCTGCTGCTGACACCCTCGGGGGTCCTCCGCCGGTGCCGGCGGAGGACCTCCCCGGCCTCCCCCGCCT
>NZ_JAKMAY010000023.1:4889-34441 GCF_022015835.1 Streptomyces sp. ICN903
GCCTCCCCCGCCTCCCGCCCGGATACTGGTCCCCATGGGCTCATCCGCACCGGGCGGGAAGCCCGTGGGGAGGTGTGCGGTGCCGCGGCGGCCTACGGCGAAGTCCCTCACCCCCGCGCAGCGGCGGGCGGTCCTGGCGTCCGATCCCGCGACGGGGGAGCTGGCCGGGAGCCCGGCGACGGGTGCCTCGCTGCGGGACAGGGGCCTGGCCGTGGCGTACGGCGCGGCGGGCAGGTACTACCTGACCGAGGCGGGGCGGGCGGTGCGCGAGGAGCTGTACGAGGAGTCGCGCCAGGGGTCGGTTCCGGCCGCGTCCGGTCCCCCGGCCGCTCCCGCCGGGCAGGCCGGGGCGGCGGGTTCCGGCGCGTTCGCCGCGGCGACCGGTGACGGACCGCCGCGGGAAGAGGCCTCCGGGCAGCGCGCCGCCGCCGTGGCCCGGGCCTGGGCCGGGGTGCTGGAGATACGCCGTGTCACGGACGGCTCCGCCGGCACCGGTCCGGGTGTACCGGCGCCCTGGGAGCGGACGCGGATGGTCTGGGCGGTGTCCCTGGCCCTGGAGGCCGCGGGAGTACCGCCGTCGGCGGTGGACGCGGGCGGACGCCGGGTCAGGGCGGGGTACCGCGTCCTCGACTCCGGCGAACCGGGCACGGTACGTGTGGAATGGCGGGGCCCCACCGCCTCCGCCGGACGCGAGCGGGCCGAACGGGAGCTGAGGACGTGTGCGGAGCGTCTGACCGGGTGCGGCTGGGAGGCGTTGCTCTACTGGGGGGCTCGCCGTACCCCTTTCCTTCTGGTCACACCCGGCGGGCCGTGAAGTTCCGGGCGGCGCCTCGCCCTTCCGGGCCTGCGGAGGGCCGTGCCGGGGGCCGTGCCGGGGACGCGGTCAGCGCACCGGGGCGGAGACCGGATCCCCCTGTCCGGCGAACGCGTCGGCCCGGACATTGGGCGTGGGGCTGCCGGTCACGCGGTAGCGGCCGTTGGGCAGGTCGTCGCAGACGGTGACGCGGACGGTGAGCGGGCCGGCCCACTCGTATCCCTTCCGCTCCCCGTGGCGCGCCAGGCTGTCCGCCAGGAGCTGGCCTATCTGGCCGCCGCGCCGCGCCAGTTTCCCGTGCACCGCGGCGGAGAGCTCGACCTCGTAGGCGTTGGGAACCACCACACGGCTGTGGCTGCACACCACGGCGTGGTCGTCGCACTCGCGCCGCAGGGCGCCGAGGAGCTCGACCGGTTCCCTGCGGAGCATCCTGACCAGCAGCGAGTGCTCCCAGCTCTCGACCTTGCGTTCCCATCGGTTCAGAGTTCCCATGACGGATCGCGTGCCCGGGGCGGATCGCCACATGCGCACCCGAATGGCCGGATCCTTCCGGTTTCGCGTTTCCGCGCGGATGCCCCCCGCACACACGGCGAACGGCGCCCTTCGGCCCGCGGTGACCGCACGGCGGGACCGGGAACGGGGATCAGGGGCGGGGACCGCAGACGGAACCGCGGGACGGAGGGGGTGGGCCGCGGAACGAGGCAAGGCCGCCGCTTCACGGGGAAGCGGCGGCCTTGTCCCGGCACGGATCACCCGGCGGTTCGGCCGGCCGGCTCGCGCCGGTACCGGGGCGGGGCCCTGCGGGGTTCCCGTCCCGCGGTGGCCGCGTCTCACGCGGCGCGCTCGTCCTCGCGCGGGGCGGCGGACCGCGACGCCCCGCCCGCCGGGAGGTCCGGTACGGCCCGCAGGTGGCGTTCGCGCGGGGTTTCGGCGGGCTCCGGGTCGACCTCGCCCAGCATGCGCTCCTCGTACCGCCCCAGGGCGAGCATCACGCACAGCAGCAGGGGAGGTATCACAAAGGCGGTGACAGCCACGGGGGACTCCTTCGGGAAGGAATGGGATCGGCTCTTCTCCGCGTTGCCTCCCTCACCGGACGGAAACCCCCTAAGATCCCTTTCGGGGCATTCGGGTGGTCCGTGCCGGCCGTCCCAGCCGGCCGTCACAGCCATCCGTTGCGGCGGAAGGCCCGGTACAGGAAGCCGGAGGCGGCGGCCATCGCGGCCACGGCCAGCGGATAGCCGAAGTCCCATTCCAGTTCGGGCATGTGCTCGAAGTTCATGCCGTACAGGCCGGCGACCATGGTGGGGATCGCGAGGATCGCCGCCCATGCCGAGATGCGGCGCATGTCGTCGTTCTGCCAGGTGCCCACCCTGGCCAGGTGGGCGTCGAGCGCGGAGTTGAGCAGCTCGTCCAGGGACCGGACCTCGGTGTCGGTACGGTCCAGGTGGTCGGCCACGTCCCGGAAGTAGGGCAGCACCTCCTGCGGCCACCGCGACCGGGACTCGGCGGCGAACTCCTGCGCCACCGGGACCAGGGGGCGGACGGCGTCGCGGAACTCCAGAACCTCGCGCTTGAGCGAGTAGATCTCCTCGGTGAGGTCGTCGCGGGACGGGGAGAAGACGCAGCGCTCCAGCCGGGTGAGGTCGGTGCGCACCTTTTCGGCGGCGTCGCCGTAGGCGTCCACCACCACGTCCAGGACGGCGTGCAGCACCGAGACGGGGCCGAAGCGCAGCGTCGCCGGGTCGGCGGCCAGCCGGCGGGCGGCCTCGGCGGCCGGGTCGGCCGGCCCGTGACGGACGGTCATCACGAAGCGGGGGCCGAGGAAGACCATCACCTCCCCCGTCTCCACCTCTCCCGCCTCCGCGCCCGGCCCCTTCCCGACGTACCACAGCGTCCTCAGCGCCACCGCGTGCACATCGCCGTACCGCTCGTGCTTGGGACGCTGGCGCGCGTGGACCGCGTCCTCGACCGCCAGCGGGTGCAGCCCCAGCTCTGCGGTCAGCTCGGCCACCTCACGCCCGGTGGGAGAGTCCAGGCGCACCCAGCCGAACTCCCCCTCGCCCAGATCGCGCAGGTGCTTGAGCACCGTACGCCCCGCCTCGTCGGGCCGCTCGCAGCCGACCTGCCGGGCCGTGCCGTCCTCTTCCCGGTAAATCACGCACTCCATGTCACACGGATGCTTCACCTGTCCCGTTCCATGCGTGACCGCCCCATGGCTCCGGTACCCGCGCCGCCTCGCCGGCACTGCCCAAGGCCGCCGCGATGCGGGCGGCCGAGGTGCCCGGGCCGGTCGGCCCGTGAGGGAGGCGCGGCGGCCCTCCCACCGGACGGCGCAGCTCGGACTCCGTGTAGCGGCGGCATCCCTGATGCCAGACGAGGATGCCGGCCATCCAGTGCTGGAGCTCCCGCGCGTAACCGGTGAGCGTGGCGCGGACCTCGGCGTCGAGGGCGAGATCCGCGAACATCCGGGGCAGTTCGGTGGAGACGACGCGCTCGAACTCGCGCATCCGGGAGTCGGCCAGATCCCCGACGATCTTCAGGGCCTCGGCGGTGCCGCAGTCGAGGAAGTTCCGCACGACGAACACGCAGTTGTGGATCTCACCCTCGAACTCGACCTCCTTCCGGTAGGAGAAAAGGTCGTTGAGCAGGCCCGCGTAGTCCCCCGCCGCGTGTTCCATCGCCATGACCGGACGGGCCCGGTAGATCTCGGCCGGCACCGTTCTGCCGTGGGAGAGCCTGGACAGGCTCATCGTGAACTCCGCGCCGAACGTCTTCCTGCGCATCTCGACGTAGTCGACCGGGTCCGGGACGCGGTGCGCCGCCTGGTTGGCGAGCTCCCACAGCCAGCTGCCGGTCATCTCCTCGATGGTGCCGCGGAAGGCGCGGCGGGCGTCCACCGCCATCGGGCCCGTCGTGCGGGCCCACAGGTCGGCCAGGCCCCGTTCCAGCGCGTTCGACGGTGCCGGGACGTCACCGGAATCCAGCGGCATGAAGGACGACAGGCGCGCAGTGCACACCTTGGCGCCCGCCATGTCGCCGGTGCGTCCGAAGACGACCGGGTAGTAGTCGTCACCGTAGGTGCCCCAGGTGAGCCAGCCCGTGGTCAGGTCCAGTTGCGCGGGCGAGGCGTCGGGGTGGATCCCGGCCGAGCAGAGGGCGAAATCGAAGGCCCGCAGCTTGTGCTCGTCCCAGATGCCGGAGAAGGGGACACCGGGCACGGCGTCCAGCATCCCCATCCGGTTTGCCCAGTCCACGACGTTCTCGCGGGAGGCGTCCAGGTGAGGGCTGAGCCGGGCGGTGTACGGCATGCGCAGCTTCGGGACGCGCACCGGCCCGACCCTCTCGTACGGGGGGTGCGCATGGCTTCTGAGTCTGGCCGGCAGGGTCGAGGCCACCGAGGCCGCGATGCGGGCGGCCGAGGTGCCCGGGCCGGTGGGCCCGTGAGGGAGACCCGCCCCGCCCGGCAGGGGGGCGCCGCGCCCGCCGGCCGGGCCGTCGTTCATGTAGCGGCTGGAGCGCATGTGCCACTCGTGGCCGCCCGCCTGCCAGTCCTGGAGGCCCTTGGCGTACGCGAGCACGTCGGCGCAGGACGAGTGGTCCAGGCCGTGTTCGGCGAACAGCGGCGGCAGTTCGGTGAGAACCGTGTGCTCGAACTGGTGGAGCCGGGAGGTGATCAGGTCGTTGACGGCGTCGGCGGCCTGCTGGGTGCCGACGCCGAGGAACGTCTCGAAGACCAGGACACCGTTGGAGAGTTCACCCTCCTCCTCGACCTCACGCTGGTAGGAGAAGAGGTCGTTGCGCAAGTGCACCGCGTCCGAGAAGGCGTCCCTGAGCACCCGGAGCGGGCGGCTCTCCGCGACCGCCTCGGGCACCTCGGCTCCCGCCGCGAACTCCACCAGACCCGCCGACCAGGGAGCGCCGCCGACCTTGCGGCGCATCTCGATGTACTCCAGGGGGTTGGCGATCCGCCCCTCGCTGATGTTGGCCAGTTCCCACATGCTCTCCTCGAGCAGATGGCGGGTGGCCTGCGCGAACCGGTGGCGCCAGCCGTCCGACATGGCCGGGACCGTACGGGTCCACAGGTCGGCCAGACCCCGCTCCACCGCGTTCTCCGGCGCGCCGGGGGCGTCGGCGCCCCGGGCCGTTCCGCCGGGGTCGGCCGGCATGAAGGCCCGCAGCCTCTCCAGGTACTCGCCGGCACCCGCGATGTCCCGGTCGCGCTTGAATCTCTCCAGGAAGTGGTCGTCGAAGAAGAACACCCACACGTACCAGTCGGTCACCGTGGCCAGCCGGTCGGCGGACGCGTCCGGGTGGGTGTAGGCGCACAGCAGGGCGTAGTCGTGGGAGTCGTAGTCGTCCTCGTCCCAGATCCCGGAGCCCTCGATCATCCCCATCCGCCGGGCCCACTGCTTGGAGTGCGCCCTGGCCGGCTCCAGGTGGGGGTTCAGCCGCGCCGGATACGGCTCGTAGAAGTCCGGCAGTTCGAAGGGCCGCGACACGCGCGCCTCACTCTCCTCGTGTCGTCCCGACCGCCCATCACTCCCCTTCGCGGGCGATCTCGACGTTCTCCAGGACGCCGAGCGCGTCGGGCACGAGCACCGCGGCGGAGTAGTAGGCCGTGACGAGGTAGGAGATGATCGCCTTCTCGTCGATGCCCATGAACCTCACCGACAGGCCGGGCTCGTACTCGTCGGGGATCCCGGTCTGGTGCAGACCGATGACGCCCTGGTCGTCCTCCCCCGTACGCATGACGATGACGGAGCTGGTGCGCTCCCTGGTGACGGGGATCTTGTTGCACGGCAGGATCGGCACGCCCCGCCAGGCCGGGACATGGTTGCCCATCAGGTCGACGTGGTCGGGGTAGAGGCCGCGGGCGTTCATCTCGCGGCCGATGGCGGCGATGGTGCGCGGGTGGGCCAGAAGGAATTTCGAGCCACGGCGACGGCTGAGCAGTTCGTCCAGGTCGTCCGGGGTCGGCGGTCCGGAGTGGGTCTGGATCCGCTGGCTGTACTCGGCGTTGTGCAGCAGGCCGAACTCGGGGTTGTTGATCAGCTCGTGTTCCTGGCGCTCGCGCAGGGCCTCGACGGTGAGCCGCAACTGCTGCTCGGTCTGGTTCATCGGCTTGTTGTAGAGGTCCGCCACGCGGGTGTGGACCCGCAGCACGGTCTGGGCGACGCTGAGTTCGTACTCTCGCGGACGGAGCTCGTAGTCCACGAACGTGCCGGGCAGTTCGGGCTCTCCGCTGTGGCCGGACGCCACCGCGATCTCGGCCTCGCCCCGTTCGTTCTGCCGCTGCCGGGGAAGGGCTGCGAACTGCGCGACATGGTCCCGCAGAGCGGGCGAGCTCTCCATGACGGAGGTGAACTCCCGCCGCTGGAGGGCGAGGAGAGTGCCGCCGGTGACGGCCTTGGCGGTGTACTCCCAGACCGCCTCGCCGTCGAGCAGACTCTGCTCGCCGAAGCGGTCCCCGTCGCCGAGCACGCCCAGACGGGTGGGCTCGCCGTACGGGCCGCTGCCGGTCTTCTGCACCTTGCCGTGCGCGATCAGATAGATGTGGTCGGCCGCGCCGCCCTCCTCCGCGAGCACCTCGCCCGCCTCGAAGTCGCGCTGGACGAAGCGGTTGGCCAGGGCCGTCAGCACGCCCACGTCCCCGAAGCCGCGCAGTACCGCGAGTTCGCCCAGCTCCCGCGGGATGACCTGGACTCGTGAGCCGGTCTTCACGAACTCGATGCGGCCGTCACCGACCGTGTAGGTCAGCCGACGGTTGACACGGTAGACACCGCCCTCGGTCTGCACCCAGGGGAGCACCTTGAGCAGCCAGCGTGAGGTGATGCCCTGCATCTGGGGTACGGACTTGGTGGTGGTGGCGAGGTTCCGCGCGGCGGCGGTGCCGAGGCTGAGGCTCTGGTCCTGCTGCGCTTCACCGGCTGCTTCTACCGACATCGGCCGTGTCTCCTTCGGGTGGACGTGCGCGGGTGGGACATGCGGCGAGAGCCCGGCTACCGGGCGTGGGGCGCGGGGTCCTCGGCGGTCGAGCAGCACGCTAGGCGGGCGCCGGGGGCCGGGACCATGGCGGTCCGGTCCTTCCCACACCATCGGATGCTCTTGATCGCCGGATGTTTATCGATCTTGGCTCCGGGGCGGCGGTCCCGCCCCAGCCAGGTTCCCCGGCCCGTTCCCGGTACCCTCCGCCGCGACGGGCGGTGCACCACCGGTCTTCGTGCGCCCGGACGGGGGGAGACCGGGGGCCGGGACCGGGGAGAGCGCGGAGCGCTTAGCGCGCGCGGCCAGGCGCGTACGCGCCTGGCCGCGCGCGCTAAGCGCTCCGTCCGCTTCCGGGCGTTCCGGGGCCGGACGCGTCCGCCGTCTCCCCCGCCGGCGCCGGCAGCCCCATCGGGTTGGGGAACCGCAGCGCCGCGGCGCTCGCGCGGGCCATGGGACCAAGCAGCCGGCGCAGCCGGTTCACCGTCGCCTCGTCCAGCCCCTGCCAGGGACGTGCGGCGGCACGGTCGGTCGCCTCCTCGACGGCGCGGTGGACCAGCCGTCCCTCGGGTGTCGCCCTGCCGCCGGCCCCCAGCAGGCCGCGGGCGGCCAGCCGGCGTTCCGCGGCCCGCCACTCGTCGTCGCTCCAGCCCCGGTAGGGCTGGAGTTCGCCACGGGGGAGGTCGATGCCCGCCCGCAGGACGAGGATCTCGCAGCCGTCGAATCCCGCGGCGACCAGGGCCGCGACATGGCCGTCGCCTCGGTGTTCGCGCAGTACGGTCGCCGCGTGCCACAGTCGCTCCACCGGGTCCGGCGGAACGGGCAGCGCCCGGTTGGCCGCGGCCAGCACCCGCCCGGCGCAGTCCAGCTCCCGGACCACGGGCAGCAGGAGACCGGCCGCCTCCTCCACCTCACGGCCGTGCCCGGACAGCAGGCGCCGCAGCGCCGCACCCGCCCCGGTCCGCCGCGCGTCGAGGGCCCGCTCGGGCGTCACCGCCGCCCAGAGGCCGGGCAGGGCCCGGGCGACCATGGCCGGGGCGAAGCCGAAGAACGCGGCCGTGACCGGTTCCGGCCCGGTCTCCCCCAGCGGCGCGGCGCGCCCGGCGAAGTAACCGCGCCAGAAACCGCGCAGCCCCGCGTCCTCGAACGCCTCCCGGGCCTCCGGCGCGAAGTAGGTCACCGCGTGGAGCGGTTCGAGCAGGGCCCACAGTGCGCGTGCGGTGTGCGACGGGTCCTCCACGTCCTCTCCCCCTCCCCTTCTCCTCGACGGCTCACCAGCTGTTGCTTCCCACCCGGCGGCCGGTTCATCCGGTACAGGAGTGTCCCGTTCCGCCTTGCCGGGCAGGGATCCTGAGCCAATGTCACGGTTGCCCGGCATAGGCGCCCCGCCTCCGGAAGAACGACCGCACTCGCGTGATCGAACGTCTGGTCAGGTCACATGATCGTGGCTACGCTCCTGCGTGGTCACCGGCTCCCCGGCGGCCGCGGCGGCCCCGTGCCCTGCTCGGGCGCCGCACCCGAGCACGTACCCGAACACCTGAACACCTGCGAGGAAGAGGAATCGGCGGGCGTCCGACCGCCCCCGGTTCAACGCGCGTCGACCGGCGTCGTCACCCGACGGTCCGGTCGGCCGGACCGTCCCCCGGCCGGACCCCACCGGTCCGCCGCGGGAGTTCGATCAGCGACTCGTGCCGGTTTCGATCGCCGGCGCCCGGGAGGCTGTGTGAGGCACGACAGCGGCAGGAACGGAAAGAGCGGCGGGAAGGTCCCGGACGACGGGATGGAGGCGGTGTTCACGGAAGTGGACGCGATCCGCCGGGAGCTGCCGGACCGCTCGTCGTTCCGCGAGAGGGACACGCTCAAGATCCTGGCTGAACGGATCGAGGGATCCCCGGAACTGTCCCGCAGACCCGTGGTGCGGGCCTTCCTGGAGGACATCGGCTCCTTCACCCCCGGCGACCGGCTGGACGCCGTCAAGGGCCATGTCAACGGCCGCCGCGACAACCACATCTTCTCCCTCTTCGACGCCTCCTACTTCCCGAAGCTGTCGCTGGACTACCTCACCTACGAGGAACTGCCCGCCGACCCCCACCTGGCCGAGCGCTACGCCAGCCCGACGGCCCCGGTCGTCATCACCGGGCGGTCGCAGGGCTTCACCTCGCGCGTGGTGGTGGCGCTCTTCCCGGAGAACCACATCGACGGCCTCCAGCGGCCGGACGACCTGATCTTCTACTTCATCGACAAGTTCGTCGAACGGCACAACCGCATCACGCGGAAGATGATCGACGCGGTGATGGCCGAGGACAGCTTCCCGCGCATCCAGGGCGCGCCGGACGAGCGGATACGGCAGGCCTCGTCCTGGTGGGTGCGGCTGCACGAATACCACCACCGGCAGGGCGACATGCCCATCCCCGAGTTCCTCCCGGCCAAGAAGTACAAGCCGCTGGCGGGACTGGAGGAGCTGCGCGTGGACGTCTCCGCCATGCTGGCCCTGCTCGGCGACCGCGCGCTGCCGCGCGAGGAGGCGCACACCGCCTACGAGTACATCCTGGCGGAGCGGCTGCTGCGCTACGCCGTGGAGGGCATCCCGCGCCCCAACTACGACGCCGTGGCGTCCCAGCTGCTCTTCGGCTATCTGAGCGAGCACGGCGGCATCCGCGTCAGGGACGGGGTGATCGAGCTCGGCGCGGCGGTCCCCACGGCCCTGGCCGAGTTCCTCGGCGAGATCCAGCGCATCGAGGCCGCGATCCACCGGGAACCGGTGGAGGCCGTCCGGGGACGGCTGCTGGAGTTCACCAACCGGTACACCGACTACGACCCGGTGGCCCGGGACTACCGGTACGTGCCGTTCTTCGCCGAGGTCAAGGAACGGCTGGGCGTCTAGGCCCGCTCCCGCCCCGGCCCGCGGCCCGGCTTCCCCGGCCTGCCCCTGCGGTGGGGGCCCTGCGCCGTCCGTGTCCGAGCACCCCCTCCCGCGCACCACCCGTACACCTGCGCACACCACCCGTCGGACCCCCTGGAGTGATCGTGACCATTGCCCCGGAGTTCTCGCCCGCCGACCGCGACATGCTCGACGAACGGATCGAGGAGGAGATCGACAAGGCGCGCCTGCGGCGCGCGGACAACGGCTTCTTCGGCGCCGCGCGGAGCGTCGAGGCCGTCAGCCCACAGGCCGGACTCGCCGTCGCCCAGTGGTGGCGCGCGATGACCAAGGGCTTCATGTTCACCACTCTGGCCGGACTGGGGGTGATGGCCCGCTCCTTCGCGGGCGAGAACCCCTCGCGCGAGGTCCTGGGCGCCTTCCAGACGGTGTACCAGGTCATCGGCGACGACCTGGACAACGCCGCCCCGGAGTTCCGGGCGGTGGCGCCGCGCGGACCGGCCGGCATCCACTACGTGTGGTGGGAGGACACCGTCATCGCCCCGCTGCTGCCGCACGTGTCCGAGGAGGAGCGGCGGGCCGCCGCCGAACTCCCCGCCCCCGTGAAGGACCTGCTGGAGAACATGGACCGCCTGGCGGCCTCGCCGCTGGGCGCGGCGGTGCAGCTGAGGGTCGTGGAGACCATCGCCCTGGACATCGCGGTGGGTTTCCGCCGCATGTACGCCAAGGTCCTGGCCGGCGGCGAGCAGGTCTTCACCGACAAGGAGCAGTTCGCCTGGATCGACGCCCACATCAAGGCGGAGACCGTCCACGCCCAGCAGGTCAGCGACGACGAGACCGGTATGACGAGCCTGGTCGACGACGGCGCGCGGGCGGCCGAGTTCGTGGAGCTGGTCACCGAGTACGCGGGCAACTGGTCCCGCGCGCTGGAGTGCTTCGGGGACCGTCTGGCCCAGCAGGCCTGATCCCTCCGGAGAGGGAGATCGCGCCGTGCCGGTCCTCCCCGGCGGGGAGGACCGGCACGGCGCCCGGCAGCAGCCAACCTTCCGGCCCGGGAGTGGTGCATGGAGATCGTGGACAGATACGGCCTGTCGCTCGCCCTGATCGAGCCGCACGAGCTGGCCGCCGAGCCCTGGACCCCGGCGGTCGGGCGGACCGCGGGCGTGGACGTGGTCAGGATGGAGCGCCCGCCCGCCGGGCTGTGGGACGAACTGGCCGGGCGGGGCTTCCTGCGCAAGCCCGCCACCGTCACCTGGGTGGCCGAGCTGGGCGGTGGTGAGGAGGAGTTCCTGGCCCGGCTGGACACCAAGGCTCGGCAGGACGTACGGCGCGCCTGCCGCCGAGCGGAGGCGGCCGGGCTGCGCGAGGTGGTCGAGGAGCCGGTGTCGGAGCGGACCCTGGAGGCGTTCCTCGCCCTCTACGAGGAGCGTGTGGCCCGGATGCGCTTCGGCGTCCCCTTCGCCCTCGGGTACCGGGACGCGGTGCTGCACGGACCGGAGAAGTTCTGCGGGGTCTTCGCGTACGCCGGGGACGACTTGGCCGGGGGCTGCCTGGTGCTGGAGCTGCCCGGGAGGGACGCCGCGGTGGTGCGCTTCTCCGCGGTCAGCGCCGAGTGGCGCAGGCACAGCCTGGCCCGCGTCCTGTACTTCTCCGCGATGCGCGTCGCGCGGGCCAAGGGCTACACCCGGGTGACGCTGGGGAACGAGCCGAACCTGCTGGGCCACCTCACCCAGCCGGGTCTGTTCCACTTCAAGACCGGTATGGGCTTCACCGCCGTTCCCTCCCAGGAGTTCGGCGACCCGGACGGCCATGACGAGGCGGATCTGGTGCTCTCCCTGCGCACCCTGGGCGATCCCACCCTCGTGCTGGCCTACGCCGGTCCCGGCGCGGACCCGACGCGCCCGCTGGCGGCGCGCCTGATCAGCGACTCCCCGGTCTCCACCGCGCCGTACCGGGCGCCGTTCCTGGCAGAGGTGACCCGGTCCGCCCCCCGTCCCGGAAGGCGGACCGGTGCCTGAACCGATGCCGCCGGGGCGTGTCGTGAAAGTCCCGTCCGCGGGGCGGAGGACGCTGCTCCCGGAACACGCCCTAGGCCACGGGTACGGCGCGGGAGGTCACCCGGTCCGGGTCTCCGCCGAGCACGGACTCGCGCACCAGTGCGTTGATCTCGTGCGGCGTGCCGAGCGGTATCTCTCCCGCCTCGTCCAGGCGGCGCGTCTGCTCGTCGGTGAGCGCGATGTCGAGCGCCGCGAGGTAGTCCTCGAGCTGGGCGGTGCTGCGCGGGCCGATGACGGGGACGAGCGCGGTGGTGGAGCGCGCGGCGCGGGCCCGCAGCCAGGCGAGCGCGATCCGGGCGGGCGGGGTGCCCGCCTCGTCGGCCACCTCCCGTACGGCGTCGACGACGGCCGCGATCCGGTCGGTGTCGTTCCGGGGGTGGCGGCGGTTCTCGTCGCTGACCCAGCCGGCCTCGGTGCGGCGGTACTTGCCGGTCAGCAGTCCGCCGCCCAGCGGCGACCACAGGGCGGCCCCGAGACCGAGCCCCTCGGCCATGGGCAGCAGTTCGCGCTCGGCGGTGCGGTTGAGCAGGTTGTACTCGGTCTGGATGCCGATGACCGGCGACCAGCCGCGCAGTTCGGCGATGGTCACGGCGCGGGAGGTCCGCCAGGCGGGGAAGTTCGACAGCCCGGCGTAGAGGATCTTGCCGCTGCGCACCAGGTGGTCGACGGCGGCCAGGATCTCCTCGGTGGGGGTGAGGGTGTCGGGGAAGTGCGCCCAGTACAGGTCGATGTGGTCGGTGTTCAGGCGGCGCAGGCTGCCCTCGACCGAGCGGATCATGTTCTTGCGGCTGTTGCCGGTGTCGGAGATCCCCGGGTTCCGGGAGTCTCCGCCGCTGTACTTCGAGGCCAGGACGAAGTGGTCGCGGTCGGCGGCGAGGAACTCGCCCAGCAGGCGTTCGGCCTGGCCGAAGTGGTAGCAGTCGGCGGTGTCGATCAGGGTGCCGCCGGCCTCGGCGAAGCGCTCGAAGATCTTGCGGGCCTCCTCCCGGTCGGCGCCGTCGCCCCGTCTGCTCCACATCAGATCGGCGCCGCCGGCGTTCTCGCCGTAGGCGGCGCCGAAGTTGGCGGTCCCCAGGGCGAATTCCGAGACCCGCAGCCCGGTGTTCCGTCCGAAGGTCGTGTAGCGCATGGTTCTCCCGGTGCTCGGTGTCGTACGGCCGGTGCTCCGGCCGGCGGCCGAAGCGGGGTTCGGCGGTCCGCCGTCAGGCGGAGGGGCCCTCCTGGACCTTCCGCTCCACCCAGTCGTAGACGCCGGCCAGCACCTGCCGGTGCTGTTCCGCGCCCAGGACGCTCAGAAAACCGGGAACGGGATTTACCTCGAGAATCATGTAACCGCCCTCGTGCGGAAGTACGTCGAGCCCCGAGAGAGTCATTCCCAGAACCCGGGTGGCGCGGACCGACAGATCGACCAGTTCGTCCGGCGCGTCAATCCGCTCGAAACTCGCGCCCTCCAGTGTCTTGCAGCGCCAGGACCCTGCCGGAGGGAGCTTCAGCATGTTTATCGGCGTGGTATCCCCTGCCACGCTTATGCGGTATTCGCCGCCCTCCGTCGGGTAGTACGGCTGGCAGAGCACGGTGGAGAAGCGTGCCAGCAGATCCTCCGCCACCTCTTTCTGAGAACCGAAATCACGGATGCGCTCGACATCCTGCCCCCGGTATCCGTAGGAGGGCTTGAGGATGATGTCGCCCCATTCCTCGAAGGCGGTCTCCACATCCGCGAGCGACGCCGCCGAGCGCACCGGCGGGACGGGCAGTCCGGCGGCGGCCAGTTTCTGCGCCATGAGGAACTTGCTGTAGCCCGTCAGCCATACGTCCACAGGGTCGAACAGCATCGGACCTGGGACGTTGCTCAGCATGGCCAGACGCTCGACCCGGTCGCGCCAGTCGTCCCCGTAGAGCTTCGAGCGGTTGATCACCGCGTCGAAGGAAGCGGCCGGCTCCCCCTTCAAAGTCAGCTCCACCCCCTCCGGGCCGGGGTGGTACGCGATTTCCTCGAGCGTGAAGAAGGAGGTGTCGTGACCGCGCTCCCGCCCGTATTCCACCAGACTCGTTCCATCGGGGTCGATCCCGGAATAGTCCCATCCGAGCAGGCCAATCTTCACGGTGCCTCCAGAAGCGCTCTCGTACGCTGCAGACAGTGTCGGACGCACGGCGCAGCCTGACCTTGCCACTTCCCATCTGTCAAGGCACCAAATCCTCTTCCACGACGAAAGCCCGTTGCTCCCCGATGGGCCACCATGCCCACTCCTGTCGCTTTTGCGACACGTTTACGTGAATTACACGGCCGCTGAACAGGATGTTATTCGAAGGGGGTACCGCGATCCGTGTTCCGTACTCTAGGCTCGGCGGTCGGATTCGTGCTCGAGTACGAGAGGAACCGCTTGTGGGCGACTGGGAGACGCTGGTCAGGCCGAGACCCGAACAGGCCGCCGAGTACCGGGCCGCGGGCTGGTGGCGCGAGGCGACGTTCCTCGACGACCTCGACGAGGCGGCGCGCCTCAGGGGCGGGCACCCCGCGATCATCGCCTACGAGGGCCGGGATCACTCGCGCGCCCTCGACTACGCCGAACTCCGGCGCCTGGTCGAGCGCTTCGCCGCCGCCCTGGCCGAACTCGGCGTGGGGCGCGGGGACGTGGTCGCCCTCTACCTGCCGAACCGCTGGATGCTCACCCCCCTGTACCTGGCGTGCCACCGCGTGGGCGCCGTCGGCTGCCCGGTCATCCCGGCGCTCGACGTGCGGGAGCTGTCGGACGTGCTCACCCGCAGCGAGGCGAAGGTCTGCGTGACCGCCGACCGCGTCGACGGGACGGACTACGGTGCCCGTCTGGCCGAGGCCGCGCCCGCCTCCCTGAAGCACCGGGTGGTCGTCGGCGACGCCGCCGCGACCGGCGCGGTCGACTTCGAGGACTTCTTCGTCCGCACGCCCTGGGAGGAGCGCCGCACCGTCGAGGCGGCCGACCGGCTGGGGCCCGACGACCCGTCGCTGCTGCTGTACACCTCCGGCACCACCGGCCGGATGAAAGGCGTGGTGCACAGTCAGAACACCCTCCACGCGGCCGTGCTCGCGGTCTCGGTACCGCACCGGCTCACCGCGGACGACGTCATCTCCATCCCCAACTACGCCACCCACATGGCCGGGCTGACCTACGCCTGCTACATGCCGCTGCTGCTGCGCGCCACCTGCGTGATGCAGGAGGCGGGCCGTGACATGGAGCTGCTGCTGGACCTGCTGGCCAGGCACCGCGTCACCTGGGCGTACGTGCCGCCCGCGTTCCTGGTGTCGATGCTGGAGGCGCAGCGCGAGAAGCCGCGCGACACCTCCAGCGTGGTGCAGGTCGTCTCCGGCTCGGCACCGATCGCGCCCCAGCTGATCGCCGAGATGCGGGAGGTCTTCGACGTCCCGGTGCGCGCCCTGTGGGGCATGACGGAGAACGGCGCGGTCACCGTGACCCGCGCGGACGACCCGGAGGGCTGGGCGGCGCACAGCGACGGGCGCCCCGAACCGTCGATGGAGATACGCATCGACACCGCGCCCGGCGACGACACCGGCCGGCTGCTGGTGCGCGGCGCCTCCCAGTGCCTGGGGTACCTCGGCCAGCGCGAGGTCTACCAGGCGTGCCTGGACGAGGAGGGCTGGTTCGACACCACCGACCTGGCACGCGACGACGGGCGCGGCGGCATCCGCATCACCGGCCGCAGCGTCGACCAGATCACCCGGGCCAACGGCATGAAGGTGTCCACGCTGTACGTGGAGTCCGTGCTGGTGCGGCACCCCCTGGTGAAGGAGGTCGCCCTGGTGGGCTACCCGGACCCGAAGGTGCCCGGCGCGGAACTGGTGTGCGCCGTGGTGGTGCCGGGCGATGAGCCGCCCACCCTCCGGGCGCTGCACGCGCTGCTGGCCGAGGAGAAGGTGGCCCGGGCCCTGTGGCCGGACCGGGTGCAGTTCGTGTGGGAGCTGCCCAGGAACTCGCTGGGCAAGATCCTGCGCCACCCGCTGCGCCGCCGTCTGGAGATCGAGTACGAACGCGCCGCGCGCCGATGACGGCGGCGGCCCGGGCCGCGGCGGACGCCCAGGAGCGGGGGCGTGCCCCGCAACGGCGGTCGGCCGCGCTGGCGGTGATCTCCGCGGCGCAGCTGATGTTCCTGCTGGACGCCACCATCGTCAACGTCGCGCTGCCGAGCATCCAGCGCTCCCTGGGACTGGACGGAGCGGCTCTGGAGTGGGTCGTCGCCTCGTACTCCATCGCCTTCGGCGGTCTGCTGATGCTGGGCGGGCGGGCCGGGGACATCCTGGGCCGGCGGCGGATGTTCGCGGCCGGGCTGGCGCTGTTCACCTGCGCCTCGCTGCTGGGCGGCCTCGCCTCCCAGCCGTGGCTGCTGGTGGTGTGCCGCGCGGCGCAGGGCGCGGGCGCCGCCGCGGCCTCGCCCGCCGCGCTGTCGCTGATCGCCGTGACGTTTCGCCAGGGGCCGGAGCGCGACCGGGCGATCGGCTGGTACACGGCCGTCGCCACGGCCGGCGGCGGCCTGGGCCTGCTGGCGGGCGGTGTGATCACCGCCTGGCTGTCCTGGCGCTGGGTGATGCTCGTCAACGTGCCGATCGGGGTGGTGCTCCTGGCCGTCACCCGGCGGGTGCTGCCCGAAGCGCCCCGGCGGTCCGGGGTGTTCGACGCCTCCGGCGCCGTCACCGGCACCCTGGCGGCGCTGCTGCTGGTGTACGGGCTGGTCTCCGCCTCCTCCGGGCACGGCGGCCGGACGCGGCCGGAGGTGCTCGCCGCGCTGGGCGCCGCGACCGTGCTGCTGGCGGTCTTCGTGGCGGTCGAGCGACGCGGGGCGCAGCCGCTGGTCCCGCTGCGGCTGTTCACCGGCGGGCGGCGGGCGGGCGTCTACGCGGTACTGGCGCTGACCAGCACCGCCATGTTCGGCGTCTTCTTCTTCCTCACCCTCTTCCTCAGCCGGGTGTGGGGGTACAGCTCCCTGCGGATCGCGGTCGTCTACCTCCCGCTGACCTGCCTGCTGGTCGCCGGGGCCAGAGTCGGCCCGCGTCTGGTGGCCCTGATGGGGGCCCGTGCGCTGGTCTGCTGCGGTCTGCTGACCGCGGCCGCCGGAATGGCGTGGCTGTCGCGCATCGGGGAGTCCGGCGGCTACGCCACCGGGATGCTCGTGCCGACCGTGCTGGTCTACGCGGGGCTCGGCGTCACCGGCGTCCCCCTGACACTGGCCGCCCTGGCGGACGTTGCCGACGAGGACTCCGGCGCCGCGTCGGGCCTGCTCACCATGGCCCGGCAGATCGGTGGCGCGACGGGGCTGGCCGTACTGGGCGCCGTCGTCTGGGCGGCGGCCGGCTCCGCCGGGCACAGGGGGGCGGAGGCCTCGGACGCGGCGCTGTCCTCGGGTATCGCCCAGGGCTTCCTCGCGGCGGCCGCGGTCACCGCGCTGTCGCTGCTGCCGGCGGCCTTCGCCGTGCCCGGGAAGCCTGCCGCGGACGTCTCGAACGGCGCGGACCTCTCGAATGCCGGGGACGCCGAGACCACCGAGGACGCCGAGAGCGCCGGGAAAACGACCGGACCGGACGAGGGGTGAGCGGCGTGGACGACTTCATGGTGGTCGGCGGCGGCATCGCGGGCGCCGCGGCCGGCTGGTTCCTGGCCCGGCACGGCCGGGTGACGCTGCTGGAGGCCGAGCGCGTCCCGGGCGCGCACTCGACCGGGCGGTCCGCCGCGGTGTTCTCCGAGTACTACGGCGGCCCGGTGGTGCGAGCCCTGACCGCGGCCGGCCGCGCCTTCTACACCGAGCCCCCCGAGGGCTTCTCCCCCACCGCCCTGCTGCGTCCGCGCGGCGTCCTGGCCCTGGAGACCCCGGGGAGCTCCGGCCTGTTCGAACAGGCGCTGGCCGAGGGGGCGGAAGCTCCCGAACCGGCCGTCGAGATCGACCGGCCCCGCGCCGTGGAGCTGTGCCCGGTGCTGCGCCCGGACTCCTTCGACCGCGCCCTGCACCGGCCGGGGGTGTGCGACATCGACGTGCACGCCGTCCACCAGGGCTTCCTGCGCGGTCTGCGCGCGGCGGGCGGGACCGTCGTGACCGGGGCCCGGGTCCGCTCCCTGCGGCGGCGGCGCGGCCACTGGCACGCGGCCACACCGGCCGGGGAGTTCCGCGCCGCGGCCGTGGTCGACGCGGCCGGGGCCTGGGCCGACGAGGTGGCCCGGCTGGCGGGTGCGGCGCCGGCCGGGCTGGTGCCGCGCCGCCGTACCGCCGCCGTCGCCGAACTGCCGCCCGGTCTCGACGCCTCCGGCTGGCCGATGGTCTGCGATGTGGCGGACACCTTCTACGCCAGACCGGAGTCGGGCGGGCTGCTGCTGTCCCCGGTGGACGCGGCCCCGGCCCCGCCCGGCGACGTACGTCCCGACGACCTCGACGTGGCCGTCGCCGTCCACCGCTTCGAGGCGGTGGCCGACCTCCGCGTCCGGCGCATCAGACACGCCTGGGCCGGGCTGCGGACCTCGCCCGCCGACGACGTGCCCGTCATCGGCCCGGACCCCGGCGCACCCGGTTTCCACTGGCTCGCCGGGCTGGGCGGATACGGAATCCAGACAGCTCCCGCGGCGGGCGCCCTGCTCGCCGCCCTCGCCGTGGGGGACGGGCCGCCACCCGTGCTCGCCCCCCTGGTCCCGGACCTGACCCCCCGTCCGTGACCCGCGCGGCTCCCCTTCAGCGCGCCGTCCCGTCACCAGCAGGGAGTGCACACATATGTCGACAGACGCGTCGGACGACCTCCGGCTTTCCGCCGGCGGCAGCGTCGACCACGGCCCCTACCGTCCCGTGACCGCGCTCATCGAGGAACAGACCGACCGGACCCCCGACCGCCCCGCCCTGGTCTGGCGGGGGACGCGGGAGGAGAGGACCCTGACGTACGCGGAGTTCGACGCGCTCGCCAACGGGCTCGCCGCGCGGTTGTCGGCGGCCGGTGCGGGCCCCGGCTCGGTGGTGCCCGTGGTGGTGGGCAACAGCGTCGAACTCCCCCTGTGCATGGTGGCGCTGATGAAGACCGGTGCGGCGTTCGCGCTGTGCGACCCGGTGTGGCCGGAGGAGCGGCTGCGCTCGGTGCTGCGGACGCTGGACGCGCCACTCGTCCTGACCTCCGGGCCGCCGGTGTGCGCCGGCCGGCCGGCGACGGTCGTGCGCGCGGCCGGGATCACGCCGAGCACCGAGCGTCCCGGCATCCTGCCCGGCCCCGGCGACATCGCCTACGGGGTGTTCACCTCCGGCACGACCGGCACCTCCAAATGCGCCCTCAACCTGCACGGCGGCCTGGCCAACCGGTTCCGCTTCATGACCCGCCGCTTCCCCGCCACCGGAGGGGAGGTGGTGCTCCAGAACAGCCGCCACACCTTCGACTCCGCCATCTGGCAGCTGCTGTGGCCGCTGACCACCGGCGGGCGGACGGTCGTCCCCGAGCAGGGCGAGTTCCTCGACCTGGAGCGGACGGTGGAGACCATCGACCGCTACCGGGTCACGGTCACCGACTTCGTCCCGGCGATCCTGGGCATGCTGGTGGCCCTGCTGGAGTCCGACCCCGCGGCCGTACGCAGGGTCTCCTCCCTGCGGCATCTGGTGGTCGGCGGCGAGGAGATCGTGCCGCGCGCCGTCCACCGGCTGCGGGAGATGGTCCCCGGCCTGGAGGTGTACAACGGGTACGGGCCCTCGGAGACCGCCATCGGCATGGTCTTCCACCGCGTCCGGGGCGACGAGGGCGACCACATACCGCTCGGGCGGCCCATCGACAACTGCCACGCCCTCGTCGTCGACGACGCGCTGCGGCCCCTGCCCGCGGGCGCCACCGGCGAGATCCTGGTCGGCGGCGCCTGCGTGGGGGCGGGTTACCTGGGCGATCCGGAGCGCACCGAGCGGGCGTTCGTGCCCAATCCCTTCCCCTCGGTACCCGGCGAGCGGCTGTACCGCACCGGTGATCTGGGCTGGTACGACGAGCGGGGGCTGCTGCGCTTCGCCGGGCGGCGCGACCGGCAGGCCAAGGTGGACGGCGTCCGCGTCGAGCCGGCCGAGATCGAGAACGCCGCCGAGGGCTGCCGCGGCGTCGTCCAGGCCAAGGCCATGACGGTGCGCCGGGCCGGGCGCACCCGGCTGGTGGTCGCGGCGGCGGCCGAGCCGGGCATCACTCCGGCGGCGCTGCGCTCCCATCTGGCGTCCGTGCTGCCCCGCATCCAGGTGCCGCGCCACTGCTTCGTGCTCCAGGCCCTGCCGCTGACGGACAACGGCAAGGTGGATCTGCGCGCGCTGCGCGCGATCGTGGAGGACAAACTGGAGTCCGAGGCGAGACCGGCCGTGCGCGGGCCGTCGGGCGCGCGGACCCCCGCCCAGCACATCGCGCACGTGATGGGCTCGGTGCTCGGACTGCCCGACTTCCGGGCCGGTGACGACTTCCTGGCGCGCGGCGGCGACTCGCTGTCCGCCATGAGCGCGACGCTGCGCATCCGGGAGGCCGTGGGCGCCTGTGTGAGCCTGTCCGACGTCTACGAACACCGCACGCCCGAGCGGCTCGCCGCGGCCCTGGAGGGGGCCGGCGCGCACGGCCGCGAAGGGCCCGGGGCGTCCGCCGGGGACGAGGAGCGCTCGATGGAGCTCGACGCCCGGCTCCCGGCGGACCTGACCCGCCTGGCCCGCCTGGCGGCGGGGGCGGTCCCGGCCGTACCGCCGCGCACCGTCCTGGTCACCGGGGCCACCGGCTTCGTCGGGGCCCGGACCGTGCACCGGCTGGTGACCTCGACCGGGGCGCGCGCGGTGTGCCTGGTGCGCGCCCGCGACGACGCGCACGCCCGGGAGCGGCTGGCACGCACCCTGCGTTCGCAGGGGCTGTGGGACGCGGACGTCGCCGCGCGCGTCGAGGCCCGCCGGGGCGATCTGGAGCGGCCCCGCTTCGGCTGGCCGCGCCCGCGGTGGGAGTCCCTCGCCACCGGGTGCGACGCCGTGCTGCACATCGGAGGGCTGGTCAACTTCCTGCTGGACTACCGGTCCCACCGTCCGGCCAATGTCACCGGCACGGCCGAGGTGCTGCGTTTCGCCCTGTCGGGGCGGCCCAAGCCGCTGCACCACATCTCCACCCTCGGCGTCCTGGACCGGCACGCGGCCGGTGCGGCGGAGCCGGTGGGCGAGGACTTCGACCCCCGCGACGCGGTCCTGCCCGCCAGCGGCTACAGCCGCTCCAAGTGGGTGGCCGAGCGCATGGTGCTCGCGGCGCGGCGGCTGGGCGCCCCGGTGGTGGTGCACCGGCTGGGCGAGGTGATGCCGGCGGCCGACAACGGCGTGCCCAATCCCGCGGCGCTCACCCATCTGCTGCTGTCGGCATTCCTCCAACTGGGCGTGCGGCCCGGCGTGCCGATGGTCTCCGACTACACCCCCGTGGACGAGACGGCCGCCCGGCTGGTCGCCGCGCTCACCGAGCCGCCGCCCGGGGCGCCCGGCCACGGCGTGTACCACGTCTTCCGTCCCGGCGGTGTGGACTTCGCCGCGCTCGACCTGACCGCTCCGGGCGGTGCGCGCCCCCTGCGCACGGTGCCGGCCCAGGAGTTCGCGGCGGCGCTGCGGGAGGCGGCGGACGGCGACAGGGAGTCGTCCGCGGCCGTGCTGCACGCCCTGCTGACGGCCCTGCCGTCGGCCGTGCCCGGCGGACCGCCGGACTTCCGGCGCCTGCTGTCGGACAATCCGGGCCTGTTCACCAGGCAGGCGTGCGACGCCCTGGAAGCCCGGCACGGTCTGCGCCAGGGGCCGCTGGAGGCAGCGGTCGCCGCCTACCGCGCCACGCTCACCTCCTGAACGGTGCGCCCGGCGACCGGACGCACCGGGAGCACACCCGAACACCGGAAGTTCCGGGAGTTTCCGAGAGAAGCGAACCGAAAGGACGACAGTGCACTACCGAAGCATGGGCCGGCTCGGCTGGGACGTCAGCGAGATCGGCTACGGCATGTGGGGCATCGGAGGCGGTCCCGGCGGCTTCACCGGCTGGGACTACGACACGGCGCCGGACTGCCTGGACCTGGCGGTCGAGCTGGGCTGCACGTTCTTCGACACCGCCTGGGTCTACGGCCGCGGTGTCAGCGAGCGGATGCTGGGGGACCTGCTGCGCAGGCACCCCGGCCGCCGGCTGTACGTCGCCACCAAGGTCCCGCCGCTGAACCGGCAGTGGCCGCCGCGCCCGGACGACACCCTCGACGACGTCTTCCCGCCCGGTCATGTGCGCGAGTACGTCCACCGCAGCCTGGAGAACCTCGGCACCGACCGCATCGACCTGCTGCAGTTCCACGTCTGGGAGGACCGGTGGAGCGACGACGAGCGCTGGCAGCGGGTGATCTCCGACCTCAAGGCCGAGGGCGTGATCGAGGGCTTCGGCATCAGCGTCAACCGCTGGGAGCCGGAGAACTGCCTGCGGGCGATCGACACCGGCCTGGTCGACGTCGTCCAGGTCATCTACAACATCTTCGACCAGGCCCCCGAGGACGAACTGTTCGAACGCGCGCTGCTCGACGACATCGGCATCATCGCCCGCGTCCCCTTCGACGAGGGCGGTCTCACCGGAAAGCTCACCCGTGACACCGTCTTCCCCGAGGACGACTGGCGGGCGGTCTACTTCGGCCCCGAGAACCTGGGCCCGACGGTCGAACGGGCCGAGCGGCTGAAGAAGGTGCTGCCCGAGGGCATGACGCTGCCCGAGCTGTCGCTGCGCTTCATCCTCCACCACCCGGCCGTCAGCACCGTCATCCCCGGCATGCGCAGGCCGGAGCACGTCCGCGCCAACCTGGCCGTCTCCGACGGCCGGCGGCTGGACCGCCCCGTGCTGGACGAGCTGCGCGGCCACCGCTGGGACCGCCGCCCGACGGAGTGGTCGATGTGACCGTCATAGCCATGTGGGCGCACCCCCGGGCGGTCTCCACCGCCTTCCTGCGCATGATGGCCGAACGCGGCGACGTGACCGTGGTGCACGAGCCGCTGGTGCTGCTCACCGACCACGGCGAGGTGTCCGTGCCCGGCCCGGACGGGGACACGGTCGTGCTCCGCTCCCCCGGCGATCTGCTGGCCCACCTCGCGGCGCTGGGCGAGGAGCGGCCGGTGTTCTTCAAGGACACCCTGGAGTACCACTACCAGCACCTGTTCGACCACCCGGAGCGGATCGCGGGCTTCCGGCACACCTTCATCGTCCGCGATCCGGCGCGCGCCATCGCCTCGCACCACGCGGTCAAGCCCGAGGTGACCTGCTCCGAGATCGGCTACGAGCACCAGTGGGACCTGTTCGAGCTCGCCTGGAAGACCACCGGCGAGCGCCCGGTGGTGATCCGCGCCGAGCGG
Source organism: Streptomyces sp. ICN903 (assembly GCF_022015835.1). NCBI lineage: Bacteria > Bacillati > Actinomycetota > Actinomycetes > Kitasatosporales > Streptomycetaceae > Streptomyces > Streptomyces sp. ICN903. Next base: position 27,976 of record NZ_JAKMAY010000023.1, read on the forward strand.
CTGCTGGCCGATCCGGCGGGGGTGGTCTCGGCGTACTGCGAGCGGGTCGGGCTGCCCTACGTCCCCGAGGCCCTGAACTGGCAGCCGGGCGAGCGCGCCGAGTGGCGGCCGAACCGGCGCTGGCACCTGGACGTCATGGCCAGTTCGGCCTTCCGGGCGCCGGAACGGGAGTACGCCGTCACCGTCGACAACGACGAGCGGTTGCGCTCCTTCCACGAACACCACCTGCCGTACTACGAGCGGCTGATCGAGCACGCCCTGTGAGACGGCCTGTGACACGCCCCGTGACATGCCCTGTGACACCTCCCGTGAGACCCGCGGGCCCAGCACCGGAAGGGACCGGACCATGAACGCCACCGCGACCGCCACCGAGCAGGGCGGCCCACCGCCGGCCGCGACCGCACCGGCCGCCGCGCCCTCGCCGGGCGAGGAGTTCGCCCGGGCCTTCGCCGAGGCGCCGGACAGGGCCGAGGTCCACTTCGGCTTCACCGTCACCGACGCCTTCCAGCCGGGGAAGGAGAGGCACCGGCTGACGGCCCGCCACCTGTTCCGCAAGCAGCGGGCCGGATCCGGCCCGGTGCGCACCTGGTTCGAGACCAGACCGCCCGGGGAGGCGCCGCCCCGCGAGGGCCGGCTGCGCGAGGACTCGTTCCTGTTCGCCCCGGCCGACCACCACGTCGCGCCGATCACCGCCTGGGTGCGGATCCCCGACGGGCTCGCCGGGGATCCGGCGGCCCTTGCCGCCTTCGTGGACCGGCGGCTGATGGTCCGGCTGGGCACCGCGGAGAACCGGGCGCTCACCCATGACGTGCTGCGCCACCCGGACGTGGCGTCCCTGCCCTACCGGGGCTCGTACGCCGCCGGCCTGCTCGCCGCCTTCGACGAGATCGAGCAGACCGGCGGGACCGGGCACGCGGTGATGGTCAATCCCCGCGACTACTACGGGCAGCTGGTCGGCTCCGGCAGCCTGCTGGCCGACCTCGCCCGCGAGGGCGTCATGGTCTGCCGCCACCGGCAGGTCGCGCCCGGCTGCGCGCTGGTCGGGGACTTCGCCATGGCCGCCGTGCTCCTGGACGCCGAGCACTCGTTGATCAAGGTCGCCGAGCCGCCGCCGGGGACCTTCGACGAGCCCGGGGGCACGGCGGTGTGCGCGGTGGTCCACGAGTCCGTCGCCGTCCAGCTGCCCACCCACTTCTTCCACGTGGTGCCGGGCTGACCGGTCCCGGTGCGGGTGCCGGGCCGGCCCGGCACCCGCACCGGGACCTCAGGTCTGCGCCAGCCAGATGCTCAGGTTGAGCGCGGCGGCGAACGCCGTCCACAGCAGGTAGGGCGCCAGCAGGTACCCCGCCGCCGGGCGGACTCGGTGGAACGCCACCGCCGTCGCACCGGCCGCGGCGAGCAGCAGGCAGATGTCGGCGAAGGCGAGCCCGTACCGCCGGGCGCCGAAGAACAGCGGAGTCCACGCCGCGTTGAGCAGCAGCTGGACGCCCCACAGCCCCAGCTCGGCGCGGGCCCGCGGCCCCTTGGCACGCCAGACCAGCCAGGCGCTGAGGGCGATGAGCGCGTAGAGCACCGTCCACACCGGGCCGAAGAGCCAGGACGGCGGCGCCCAGACGGGGCGGTCCAGGGACTGGTAGACCCTGCCGGAGTCCGCGGCGGCGAGGGCCCCCACCGCCGCGGCGGCGTAGGCGAGGGCGGTGAACAGCACCAGGGACGGCCAGGACGCCCGCCCCCGCGTCGCGGTCCTCCTCCGGGATGCGCGGTGTTCCGGCATGCGGTCCTCCTCACGGGTCGTCCGCTCCCTCCGGCACCGCCTACCCCTTCGGGACCGCTTCACCGGACCGGCTCAGCGGCCCGGCCGGAGCCCCCCGCCGGCGCGCGGGCCGGAGCAGACTGGAAGAGGATGGCCCGAAGGAGGCGGCCGACGCCCCCGGGATCCGCGCCGGCCCGGCGGCCGGCCGCCGGGCGATCCTCCGGTCCGACGGACGAAAGGTGCCGACATGACCGCGAACAGCCCGTACGAGCAGCCCCCGGGCCACGGCCCGCAGAGCTCGCAGGAGGCCCGGGTGGAGGCGCTGGAGACGCAGGTGCAGGCACTGGCCGAGGCCGTCCGGGCACTGGCCCGGGGCCTGGAGCAGCCACCCTCCCAGGACGCGGCGCTGCCCGAGGAGGCGGCCCGCGGGGCCAGGCTGGCGCACGAGATCCTGCTCGCCCAGGGCCTGTAGACGGCGTCCTTCGGCCGCTTGCGGCCCGCCCGCCCGACGGGCGCGGCCGGCGGAGCGCTGACAGACTGGGGCGGTGAAGGGGGGCGGGAGACTACCCCGGAGGCGGCTATGGCGAGTTCACAGGGGCGTCGGCCGATCGTGGTGGGCGTGGACCCCGATCCCTCCCGGCGGGCGGCCCTCGCCTGGGCCGCGGACGAGGCCGCCCGGCGGGGCCTGCCGCTGCGTGTGGTGCACGCCCAGGGCGTGCCGACCGGCGGTTACTGGTCGTCGGAGCTGCGGCCGTCCTGGGAGCAGTGGAACGAGGCGCTGCACGAGGCCGGCGAGCGGGTGCTCCAGGACGCGGTCGCCCTCGTCGAGGAGCGGCAGCCGCGCGTGGAGGTCTCCTGGCTGCTGGCGGAGGGGCATCCCGCCTGGGTGCTGCGCGAGGAGTCGCGGAACGCGGCGATGGCCGTGGTGGGTTCCTGGCACCTGTCCTCCGCGCAGGAGCTGTTCGGCTCCACCGCGGTGGGGCTGCCGCTCACCGCCCACGCCACGTGCCCGGTGGTGGTCCTGCGGGAGCCGGAGCACGTCACCCGGCAGCCGCCGTACCTCGTGGTGGGCGTCGACGGCAGTCCGGACTCCGCCGCGGCCGTCGACTTCGCCTTCGAGGAGGCGTCGCTGCGCGGCGCGGCGCTGCGGGCGCTGTACGCGTGGCATCCGCCGCTGCTGGGCTCCCTGGACGAGAACGCGGCCGAGCAGGAGGCCCGCCGACTGCTGTCGGAGTCGGTCGCGGGCCGCACCGCCGCGCACCCGGAGGTGGACCTGCGGCACGAGTTCGCACGGGGCCATCCGGTGCAGGTCCTGGCCGAGGCGTCCGAGCAGGCTCTCGGCCTGGTCGTGGGCACCCGGGGGCGCGGGGGCTTCACCGGGATGCTGCTGGGCTCGGTGAGCCAGGGCGTGCTCCACCACGCGCGCTGTCCGGTCTTCACCGTCCCCGCCGCGGACGGGCGCGCCGCCTGACGCGGCGCCCCGCCGTCCGGATGCGGGACGCGGTGGAGCGGACCAGAATGGAGTACCGGTCCGGATGTCCGGGGACACCGGGTGCCCGGGGCTCTCTCCCCCCGAAGCCGGGTCCACCGCGTTCGCCGGATCGGCCGAACCCGCCGGGCCCGCCGAATCCACAGCATTCACCGCGTTTCCGATGCGAGGAGACTGCCATGACCACTGCCCGGGACATCATGCACACCGGCGCGGAGTGCGTCGGGGAGCACGAGACTCTGGACGCCGCGGCGCGGCGCATGCGCGACCTCGACGTGGGCGCGCTGCCGATATGCGGCGACGACGACAGGCTGCACGGGATCATCACCGACCGCGACATCGTGGTGAAGTGCCTGGCCACCGGGAGCGATCCGGCCAGGATGACCGCCGGTGAGCTGGCCCAGGGGCGGACGTTCACGGTGACCGCCGACACGGACGTCGAGAAGGTGCTGGACACCATGGAGAAGCATCAGATCCGCCGGGTTCCGATCATCGACGAGCAGAAGCGGCTGGTCGGCATGGTCAGCGAGGCCGACCTGGCCCGCAACCTCCCCGAGACCGAGGTCGGCCGGTTCGTCGAGGCCGTGGTGGCCAAGCAGGTCTGACCGCCGCTCCCGCGGGGTCGGGGATCCGGCCTCGCGAGGGGTCGCGGGCGCGTCAGCGACCGCCCGCCGGGGGCGGGCCGAAGCGGACGTCCACGCGCGGCGCGTACAGCACGCTGATCGGGGCTCCCTCCGGGGCGGGCAGCCCGCAGGCGGCGACGAGGTCCTCCTCGCACTCCAGGAGCTCGGCGCGGTGCAGGGGCCAGGTCCCGTGGACGTTGGGCAGGTACACCGTCCTGCCGCCGTACCAGGCCGTGTGCAGTCCCCAGCGGGCCGTCAGGAAGTGTTCCAGGGCGGTGGGCTCGGCGATCCGCTCCCCCACCCGCACCCGGATCCGGGTGGCCGGACGGCCCCGGCCGCGCGGCCCGATCCTGGCGCTGGTCCACAGCAGGTCGCGTTCGCGCCCGGCGCGGCGGCGCATGGAGGCCCATCGGTACGGCAGGCGCAGCACGGCCCGCGCCCCGAGCACCGGCAGCAGCCGCGCGCACTCCAGGGTCAGGAACACCACCCCGCGCCGCCCCCGCCGGTCCACGCCGTACACGCGCACGTTGGTCTCCGGGAAGCTCCCCAGGTACGGCAGTCCGGGCCCGCGGCCGAAGCCCAGACCGTGCATCCGGAAGGGCACCAGCCCCACGTGGGCGGTGCCCTCGTGGACGTCGGGGCGGACCCCGTCGGGCAGCAGCGGGGCGACCGCCGCCGGTGCCACCGGCCAGTGCAGGAAGGTCACGTCGCGCCAGGACTGCGTCAGCAGCGCCCGGCCGACCGGGCGAGGGGTGACCGCCGTGACGGGTTCGGCGGGCTGGTCTCCCCGCTGGCTCATGGGCGCTTCCCCTCACTCCCGGCCGTCCGTGCGGGCCGTGCGGTTCACCGCACAGTACTGCGGCGGGCCAGGAGGCGCCGTAGGCTGGCCGTGTGCGCACCGTGGAGTTGCTTCCGGACGGCTCGGGCGACCTGGCCGTGCGCCGGGCGTGGCGCCATCTGGCCGCGGCGGGGATGCCCAGCCAGGAGGCGCACACCCATCCGACCAACCGCCCCCACCTCACCCTGGCCGCCGCCGGCGCGCTCCCGGACGCGGCGCGCGAGAAGGTGGCCGAGGCACTGGCCGCCCTGCCGCTGGGGCTCTGCCTGGACGGGCTGCTGCGTTTCGCGGGCCGCACGCACGTCCTGGCCTGGGCGGTGCGGCCGGATCCGGAGCTGCTGCGGCTGCACGAGGCCGTCTGGCGGGCGCTGACCGCCTCACCGGAGGCCGGCGGGACGAACCCGCTGCACGCCCCCGGCCGGTGGGTTCCGCACATCACCCTCGGACGCAGCCGCCGCCCGGCCTGGGACCGGCCGGACGCGGAGCTGCTGCCCGCCGGTCCGCGGGAGCCGGTGCGGGGCCGTCTGACCGGTGCCCGCAGCTACGACTCGGCCACCCGCACCACCGAGGTCCTCGCGCCGTAGGGGCGCGTCCGGGTCGCGCCGTCCGTCAGCCGACCGTCAGTCGGCCGTCAGTCGGCCGTACGGCCCTCCCGGGCCACCAGTGCGAAGGTGTGCCCGGCCGGGTCGGAGTACAGGCGTACGTCGCGCGGTCCGCCGTTGTCCTTGGTGTCGACCGGACGCGCCCCGTGGCCGACCGCCTCGCGTTCGGCCTCGTCCATGCCGTCCTGCGGGACCAGGATGTGCAGGTGCGCCTGGAGCGAGTCGTCCGGGCGGGGCCAGCTCGGCGGCGTGAAGCCGTGGTCGCGCCGGATGGCCAGGCGGATCCCCTCCCCACCGGTCACCTCGATGAAGTCCGGGTCCACGCCCCGGCGCGCCTCGGCGCCCAGGAGGTTCGCGTAGAACTCCGCCAGCGCCTCGGGTTCGGCGCAGTCCAGCACCAGCACGCTCGTCTTCTGCACGGGCACGGGTCACCCCCACGGGTCGTCGTCGGCCGTCCGCCGTCCGTCGGGGCCCGTATACCCCCGAAACGACGGAACAGCGGCCGAGCCCCTCAACTCCTTCTGATCCCAAGCCTGTTCGCGATTACGGATCCTTGCGCACCAGGTGCGCACGGCAGGTGCGCGGGGGCTTCGGAGCGGCGTGGAGCGGATCGGCACAGAACGGACACACCCGGCGAGGCTGTCGCACCGGGTCCGTGGGTAGGTTCCGTCCATGACTGATGTCGTGGACGCAGACGAACTCCTCCGTCGCATCCGGGTCGCACGCGACTGGGCGGCCGAACGGGAAGCCGAAGCCGGGAGCCTGCCCGGCACCGGCGAGGGCGCCGATCCCACGGCGGCCGGCGTCGACCGTGTCGTCTTCTCGGTGGTCCGCGAGGTGCTGGACGAGATCATCAATCCGGGAACCCACTCCCGCTCGCGGTAGGTTCCGTTCCGGGGGCCTGGGCGCGGGCCGGCGGGAACCGGCCCGGCTCATACCGGCTGCCGCGCGGCCGTGAGTACGCCGGCGCGGGGTCTCGCGCCACCGCCGCCCGGCGGGGCGCCCGGGCGGGCCGCGCTGCCGGGCGGTCGCGGGAGGAGCTCGCCGGGTCCGCCGCGCCCGTACGAACCGCACGGGTCCGGCGGCGAACGCCCGCGCCCCGGTGCGGGCACCGCGCCCCCCTGCCCCACGCCGTTTTCCGTGCCGTCGCCCGCCACGGGT
>NZ_JAKMAY010000230.1:0-9399 GCF_022015835.1 Streptomyces sp. ICN903
GGGCGGGGTGGCGGGTTCGGTGGCTGGAGGGGACGGTCTGCGAGGCGTCGAGGAAGACCTTGCGCCAGGCGTCCCGCATCGGCTTGAGCTCGGGGAACCGCTTGCTCACGTCGCGGTGCAGGGCCTTCCGGAAGAAGGCGACCAGCCCCTCGCGCACGGCCGGGTCGAACGCCTCGGCCGCGATGGTCGGGTACGGCCACTCCTTCGCGTCCGTCATTCGGGGCGGGACGCTGCCGTCGCCCCACCTGGGCAGCTCGCGGGAGGCCATCTGGTGCAGGGTGACGGCCACGGCGTACCGCTCGGCGTGGGAGTCGTAGCTGCCGCGCGTGATGACGTCGACGAACGGGTCGAGGTAGCCGTCGGTGCCCGCGTCGGTGTTCTTCGCCGGGTATCCGGCCAGCGAGAAGTCGATGAGGACCAGTTCGCGGGTACGGTTGGGGCGGATGCGGATGGCGATGTTGTCCGGCTTGATGTCGCGGTGCCAGACGCCCTCGCCCTCCAGGAAGTCGACCGCGCCGAAGAGGTAGTCGCCGTACGCCTCCAGCTGGTCGACCGGGAGCCGGCCGTCGTCGCGGAGCTGGCGGGCGACGGTCTCCTCGCGGCGGCGGGGGGCCTTGCGCTCGCCCGGCTCCCCGGCCTCGTCGCGCTCGTCGCCGACGTACTCCAGCGCCAGGACGGTGCGGCCCGCGATGCGCAGCGGCTCCGGTTCGACCAGCCGGATGATGCCGGAGTGGGGGCGCAGGCGGCCCATCACCTCGGCCTCGCGGACGAGGATGTCGCCCCGGCTGTCGGACAGGGCCACCTTCAGTACGGCCAGCGGGCGGGTCCTGCGCGCCTCCGCCTGGAGGTCGCGGACGAGGAAGGCGCGGCTGGTGGAGCCCGTGCCCAGGCGGCGGCGGACCTCCCAGCGGCCGTCGAGCACATCGCCGGGGACGGCCTCCAGCGGGTCCTTCTCCGGCGCGGCGGCCTCGGAGGCGGTGCCGGTGGCGGCCTCGGTCGCGGTATCGGTGGCGGGGGCGGTGAGGGAGTCCTCGACGACCTCCAGCATCTCCAGGAAGTCGTCGACACTGGACAGGCGCCGGTCCGGGTTGTAGGCCGTGGCCGCCTGCACCAGTTCGTCGACGTCCTCCGACAGGCCGTCCACCAGGGAACTGGGCCGCAGCCCCTCCCCGGTCTCCAGGCGGGCGCGCAGCTCGGCCTGGCTGGCGGCCGGGGCCCGGTCGGTGACCAGCAGATAGGTGAGGACGCCGAGACCGTAGACGTCCAGGGAGACCGGGTCGGGGCGGAGCGCGGTCAGCTCGGGCGCGAGGTAGGGGTCCTCGTCGTCGGCCAGGTTCATCGCGGACAGGGCAGTCGGCGCCAGGCGCGTGGCGCCCCCGGCCTGGGTGTGGTCCGCGCCGCGCTGGGTGGCGATCTGCCAGTCGGAGATCTGCAGCCTCGGGCTGAGCCAGGCCGCCTCCTCGCCGACCGCCTTCCCCGGCCCGCCGTCCGGGCGGGGCAGGACGTGGACGGAGCGGGCGGCCAGGGCCCGATGGTGGATGCGCCGGGCGTGCGCGGAGCGCATGGTCTCGGCGAGCTGACGGACCAGCGCCATCCGGCCGAGGATGTCCAGCTTCGCGCCGTACTGGACCAGGTACTCGTCCAGCTTCATCGTCCGCCGGTCGTAGTCGAAGACCAGCGCGGGGCCCGCCGGGTGCCCGGTCGGGAAGTACTGCCGGTAGGGGACGACGCCCGGGTGCCGGAAGCGCTGCAGGACGGCCGCCTCGCGGCGGGCGGCGTTCTCCACGGACTGCCTCAGCGAGGAGTCCGAGCCTCGCTCGCTCAGGTAGACGCGGACCCGGGCGCGCTCGGGCAGCTCGCTGTGGCGAGCCTCGTAGTCGGCCCAGGTCTGGCCGGAGTCGAAGGGGCGGCGCTCCAGCTCGTAGGGGCCGACCTTGTACTCGGCGTCGCTGCGGCGGATGCCGATCTTCTCCAGCGCGGCCTTGATCTGGCGGGAGTCGCCCGGGGAGATCCTGCCGCGCTCGTCGCGCGGGGGCCGCTTGAGCAGCTCGACCAGCCCCGCGACCGTGTGGACGCCGTTCCGGTCGTGGGCGGGCAGCCGTACGCGCAGCGAGTCGTCGGTGAAACAGACGGCCTCGCCGACCCAGATCCGCCTGCCGAGCTGTCCGACCTGCCCCAGCAGCCCGGACAGCTCCTTGGCCTTCTTGTTGACCAGGTGCAGGGGATTGGAGTGGGTGCGGCGCCGGCCGCCGGGCGTGGTCTGCACCCAGGTGCCGTCGACGGAGGTGACCGAGCCGTGCCAGTCCTTCAGCTCGATCATGTAGACGCCGCCGGGGGCGACGACGAGCAGATCGACCTCGCGGACGTGCCCGGTGCCCGCGGTGAAGGTGAAGTTCGACCAGGCCCGCCACGGATCGGCGTCCGGCAGCCTCTCCCGGACGGCCTCCAGGCCCCGGCGTTCATGATCGAACTCGGACTCGGTGACCGTGGTCCACCGGCCTTCCCGCATGTGCTGTCCTCGCTCGTCGTCAACGCTGCCCCGGTCTGCCGGGGCCGTCCGGCCGGCGCTCGCGGGCCGGCCCCCGGGCGGGATCCTAACGGGTCGGTCCGACATGGGTGGAGGGATCACGGATCACACCTATATGACGTTCGCCCTGGCCGGCAGGGGTGCCGGCCAGGACTGGGGGCAGGGTCAGCGGCGGCGTCCGAGGGTGGGCAGCCCACCCGAGACGGTCCGCACGCTGCTGCCGCGCTCCGTGATGTCGCGGAGCTCCTCCCGGAACTCCCCGGCCGCGCGGTCGTCGCCGTAATCACCGTAGTCGCCGTACGGGAACGCATCGCCCTTGAGCGGGCGGGCGGAGTTCGACCGCTTACCGCCCTGCCGGGCCTTGGACTTCGGGATCCGCCGGACCGCGGCCGGCTGCTTCCGCCGCCCCTTCCCCGGAGAGGGACAGGCACATCCCATGCCGATCAGAAGCTCGCACCGCGTGCACCTGGTTCCGTTCACTCAGCCCCACCCCCGAGACAGTGTTGACGCCGACATCACGTCGACCGCCACCAACCAGCCTACGCAGGCGCCAGCGAACGTCAATCCCTTTGACTGAGTTTTCAGTTGGATTCTCGTCGGGCGCGCTCATCACTCGGGGCTCCGGCCGGAGTCGTCCCGGCATGCCTGTGCGGCGGGGCCCGGGCCCCGCCGCACAGGCGGGTGAGTGCTCGCGGTTCAGCGGGCGGTGTGACCGAGGAAGTCCGCCCAGGCGGCCGGGGACACGGACAGCGGCTGCCGCCGGACGTCCTTGGAGTCGCGGACGAGAACGGTCTCAGACCGTATGGCCACCTCGACGCAGTTGTCGCCGCCCGTACCGCTGTAGCTGCTCTTGAACCAGACCAGTTCGGTGGTGTTCACAGGGCTCCTCGCATCTGCTCAAGCAGGCTGACGGATGCTTCCGGGGTGAGAGCTTGCGAGCGCATCCTTCCATAGCGCTGGAGCATGCCGCTGACCTGCTTGGGGTGGGTGAGGAGGTTACTGCTGTCGTGCCCTTCGTAGTAGCCGACCCACTGGTTCTGAGGGGTTTCCGCCAGATACATCGAGCCGTCGAGCCCGGCGTGCGACGACTTCCGCAGGGGCATGATCTGCAACTCCACGTTCCGGAGTTGCGCCCGGTCCAGCAGGTGATCGATGAGGGCGCGGGTGACCTCGTCACCACCCGTGCGGCGTTCGATCACCGACTGCTCGATGATGAAACCGAACTCGGTGTTGGCCTTCTCCGTGAGCAGGCGCTGCCGCTCCAGACGAGCCGCGATCTGATCTTCGAGCTGCTTGTCGGTCAGCGGCGGCAGACGGCTGCCGAAGACCTCCCGGATATAGGGCTCGGGCTGCAACAACCCCGGAATGACCCGGCACTCGTACGCGTACAGCGACAGCGCCTCCTCCTCGATGCCCACCCAGTGCTGGAACCAGGAAGCCAGGCCCGTCCGGCGGGTCAGGCTGCGGTAGGCCGCCGCCAGGACGCGGGAGGCGATGTGGCCCAGGGGCTCCTCCGCGCGGCCGGGAAGATCCTTGGGCGGATACCGCCTGCCCTGCTCGATCTTGGCCATGTAGTGCGCCGAGTACCGCACGCGCGGGGCGAGTTCCTCCTGCGTCAGCCCCGCCTCCTCGCGCAGCACCTTCAGCACCGCGCCGAACGTCTTCAGGCTGTCCGACAGCTCCGCGCCGCCGTTGTCGGCACCGCCGTTGTCTGCCGTCATGGCCACCGCCTCCCCCTCCGTACCGCGTCATGGGCCTGCCTCCCTGCCCAACGGCCCAGGCCCGCCGCCGTCACGCCGCGCGCCGGCCCGGTCCACGGCGCCCACCCGCACAACGCGTTCTGTACCGGCGCCGGCCCTGTCGCCCCGGGCCCGGAGGAGGAACGGAGATCGGCGCAACGGCATCCGGCCGCACGACCAGGCGCTAGGGTTGCGGCCCACGGGACATCCGCCGACAGCCGCGCTGTTCACCGGGTCACCGTGTCGAAACGTCAGCGAGGGGGGAACTCGCCATGATCGAAGATCCGATCGTCGCCGCCGGTACCGGCGGCGACGACGAGGCCGACCGGAAGGTCGTCGAACAGGAGCGGGCCGAACTCAGGGAGTTCATCAAGGGGCTGAGCGCGGACGACATCAAGTCGGGCGACTGGTTCGCCAAGCTCATCGCCGAGGCCATGCGCTCCTACACCGCCAAGGTCGACTGGCGGTACTTCCAGGAGCGGTACGCGGGCGTACCCGCGGACGCCGTCATCGACCAGCGGATCAAGATGGCGGCCCGGTACGCCGCGCTCGAAGGCGGGCTCTCCGCCGGGGCCTACACGGCGGCCGTCGTCGCCACCCTCGGGAGCCTCGGCGGCGCCTCGGCAGCGACCGTCCCGGCCGCCGTCGCGACCATGATGATCGACGTCGCGTTCATCACCCGGCTCCAGCTCCGCCTGGCCTACGACATCGCCGTGCTCTACCGGATCCCGCTCGACCTGTCCGACCCCGAAGACATGTGGAAGCTCATTCGCGTGGCCTTCACGATCAAGAGCGGGGAAGCGGCCCGGGAAGGCGTGGCAAAGGCGGTCCCGGCCATCGTCCGACCGTTGATCAAGCGCTTCTACTCCGGAGATGTACTCAATGCCGCGAAGGCGCTCCCGGTCGTCGGGAGGCACCTCCTGCAGAAGAACGTCATCAAGATCGGTATCCCTCTGGTCGGCGTTCCCCTCGCAGTGATGTTGAACCGCTACACGACGCTGCTCGCCGGGCGGCACGCGCAGGCCGTCTTCCGGAACGAGGCGCGGGTGATCGAACTCGCCGGGAACCTGAGCGAGCGGAGCCGGCACCCGCGACTGCTGCTGTGGGTCGCGTGGCTCGTCATCATGGCGGACAAGAAGATAACCGACGACGAGGCGCTGCTGATGCGGCATCTGGTGAGGCTGGTCCGGGAGCGGCACCAGGTGGTCGACGAACGGCTCGCCCACCTCGTCGACATCGATCCCGCCGATGTGTGGGAGCGCATGGACGCCGAGCCGGGAGACCTGAGCGACGTACTCGCCGCGGCCGACCGGGTGGCCGCTGTGGACGGTGACGTCAACAAGTCCGAGAAGGCCGTCATATCGGAGCTCCGGGAGCGCTGCGGCCGAGTCTGACGCCGTCGGTTCAAGGGGCCGGGCTCCGCGTCGGTCGGTGGCCCGTCCGGGGCCGGGCCACCGACTGTCCGCGAAGTCTCTGCCGCCCTGCCCGGTCCCCTCTTCTCTTCTCCGCACACCGTGCGGCCTTCTCGGACGCCGTGGCCGGGGCCCGTGTCAGGCTGGGGCGGGTTCCCGTTCCACCCTGCCCGCCAGCTCCCGCAACTTCTCCTGAGTCTCGGGGTCCGTCGAGTACACGATCGTGCCGACCATGCCCCGGGTCAGCAGCACCTTGTAGGTGTTGCGGATCAGGCGGTCCACATCGGTGTCCGGGGTGGACTTCTTGAAGACCGGGTCCTTGGAGGCCGTGCGGTCGGTGACCCAGCGGTCGCCGCGCCAGACCAGATCGGGGCCGATGATGACGCCGGACCAGTCGTACTCGAAGCCCTGGGCGGTGTAGACGCAGCCGACCTGGCCGAAACCGGCCGGGTCGGTGGCCCACAGGGCGGCCGGGGGTGCGCCGGAGACGGCGCGGTCGCCGCGCAGGTTCCAGGGGCGGGCCCAGTCGCCGATCACCACGTCCGGCGGCAGCGGCTCGCCGGGTTTGGGCTCCGGGGACCAGCGCCAGCAGTACCCCGCGGAGATGCGGGCGCCGTAGCCCTGGGCGCGGCGGTCCTCCAGGAACGCCTCCATCTCCTGCGGGCCGTCGGCGACCAGGAGTCGCATGCGGCCGTCGGGTTCCCAGACCACCGGTCCGCCCGGCTCCAGACCGAGGAGGCGGAGCACCCAGCGCAGATAGGCGTCGCTGCCGCCGCAGCGGAACTGGCTGTCCAGCGGGACGACGTGGCAGGGGATGTCCCGCTTCGCCGCCGCCTCCCTGATGTCGGCCACGGTGCCCATCTCGCCGGGGCGCACGACCTGGTGCTCGTCCAGGAAGAAGACGGGCACGTGGGCGACGTCGATGAGTTCGTCGATCTGCGCCCGGCCGGTGCGGTGCTCGGCCCGGGTGTAGCGGTTGGCGGAGGTCTCCCGGATGCGGTGGGCCTCGTCGCAGATCAGGGCGCCCAGGCTGTTCTTCCTCGTGGTCATGAAGCTGTTGAAGTACTTGAACAGGTCCTGCACCTCACGCTTCCGGAATCCCGCGATCTTCCGCATGGTCTTCGTGAAGGACTGCGAACCGGTGGCGTGCAGTGCCGGGACCCCGCGCCGGTACAGCTCTCCGAGCAGTTGCAGGGCGATGACGCTCTTGCCGGTGCCGGGGCCTCCGGTGACGATGACGACTTCCTTGCGGTCGGCGTACTGCGCCTTCTCCACCGCGTTGAGCACCATGCGGTAGGCGACCTGCTGCTCGTCGAGGAGCACGAACTGCGGGCGTTCCCGCACCTCCTGGGCGGCAACGGACATCAACTGCTTCGACGGTGCCGTGGTGCCCGAGAGCAGTTCGTCCGCCGCCCGGGCCCCGGGGTGGCTGCCGCTCAGCTTGGTACGGAGGTGGTCGAGGAAGGCGCCGCGGCGTTCCCCGGTGAAGAGCAGCCCGCGGCCGTCACGCTCGATCTCCCGCAGCCCCGTCACCCCGAACTCGGTGGCGTTGTGCAGGAACGCCACCCCGCCGACCCGGTGACCGTGCTCGGCCAGCGCTCCGTTGAAGTTGACGAGGTACTCGCAGTAGCGGCGCACCTGTTCGACGGGGTTGAGGACCGGGTGGGCGTAGGCGTCGACGTGGCACAGGGCGGGGTCGTCCTCGTGCGGCACGGCCTGGCTCCACTGCTTCAACTCGACCACGACGTAAGAGGGTTCGCCGGTGGCCGGGTGGACGCCCGCGAGTACGGCGTCGGCGCGTCTGCTGTTCAGCGGCAGCGCGTACTCCAGCATGACCTCCACGTCGCCCAGGCCCGCCTCGTTCAGCGCGGTGGCCAGGACGGGGATGCTGCGCTCCCAGGAGCGCACCTCCGAGGTGCCGGGCCGGTGGCCGTGCATATGGGCGAACTGGTCGGTGAGGTGCAGGAACAGCGAACCGTCGAGCGCCATGACGGCGACCGTCTTCGCGGACGCGCGGAACAGCAAGGACTTCCCCCAGGCAGCACGAAGAGACTCGTGCGGGTGGGGGCGTGTCCTTCAAAGACTCCACCGGGGTGGAGCGGAAGCCCGTCGGGCCGCGTTGATGACGTGTCCGAGACTACCCGGCGGCACCGACAGCCGTGCGGGCCACGGGTTCACTGGGAGCAGCGGGAAGCGAGCGGCGGCAGGGGACGCCGTATCCGGCGCTCCCTGCCGCCGCCCGGTGGCTCGCCGTCAGCCGCCGGCGGGGCGCCGGGACGCCGCGACGCTGGCCCGCCACTCCGGTGCGTCCGGCTCCTCGTGGAACTCCAGAAGGTGCTGGCCGGCGTAGCGGGCGAGGGCGTCGCGGACCTGGGCCGGAGCGACGTGGAAGAACTCGCGGCGGGTATTGACCCGGTTGACCCGCCGGTCCTCGAACTCCTGGTGCAGTGAGCGCTCCAGCCCGACGGCGTCGTCGCTGTAGATCAGCGCGTGCACGTCGAAACGGAACGGCACTGAGGCGTCGCCGAGCTCGTTGACGCGGTCCATGGGGTCGAGGCGGCGGGTGAGGCCGATCTTGACCATGGACTCGCCGAAGGCGCCGATGTTGGAGATGACGTACACGTACCCCGCGCGGCGGTTGGCCTCTCGGCGGTCGATGACCTCCTCCTCCGCGTCGATCTCGCCGAGCTTCCGCTCCAGTTCCGCGATCTGGGCGGCGTCCGCCTGACCGGCGGAGCGGGCCCGGCCCAGGGCCAGGACGAGGCGGTTGCGCTCCTTGTCGAGCCGGGCGCGCTCGCGGGCGATCTCCCGCTCCAGGCGCTCCTCCTCGCGCTGCCGCTCCCGCTCCTCGCGGCGGCGTTCCTTCTCCTCCTCGATCTTGGCGAGGTGGTCGGCGGTCAGTTCCAGTTCGCGCACCCGCAGCCGGTGGTACTCGTCGGTCACCCGGATCTGCATGGTCCTGCCCAGTCGTGCGATGGTCTCCCGGGACTTCGCCAGCCGGTCGACGAGCGAGGCCAGGCGGTGCGGCTTCATCCCCCGCACGGCGGCGTCGGCCTCGGCGTTGTAGGCGCGCAGCATCAGCTTGGAGAAGTCGCGCACCATGCGGCGCCCCTCGGCGGCGGAGCCGTTGACCGTCCACTCGGTGACTCCGACGACCGCCCGCCCGTTCTTGGTGAGCATCTTGTACCGGTCCTTGATGCGGGCGAGTTCGGCCTTGTACGCGACGGCGTCCTCGAGCGGGTGGCGGTACTCGTAGATACCGGCCTCCTGCAGCAGCGCCACATCGTCGGTGACGACCAGACCGCTTCTGGCCGCCGCTAGCCGCCGCTCGGCCTCCTGGGCCTGGACCTGCATGTCGTGCAGCAGTCGCCGGGTGCCGTGGAGTTCCCGCTCGGCGCGTTCGGCGGCCGCCTCCACCTTCGCGTCGAGGACGGCGTCGAGGCGCTGGACCTCGGCCTGCTGCTCGGCGTGGGCACGGCGCAGGCGCTCGGTCTCCTGCGCCAGGCGGGCCGCGTCGGCACCGGCGAGGGCGGTCAGCTCTGCCAGCAGACGGTGGTTCTCCGCCCGCAGCGCCTCGGCGTCGGCGGTCCGGGCGCGCAGCTCTTCGCCCAGCCGGGCGGCTTCGGCCTCCGCCTCCTTACGGCGGCGGCCGAAGAGACCTCCGCCGCCGGAGGGCTGCGGAGGCTGCGGCGGCTGCTGCGGTGCGGGGGCGGCCGGGGTG
>NZ_JAKMAY010000231.1:0-9303 GCF_022015835.1 Streptomyces sp. ICN903
GGGCCGCCGGGAAGCGTCAGGAGGGGGTGGTGCGGGCGGCGTCCAGCAGCCGGTCGGTCTCCTCCCCGCACAGCCGCAGGGTCCGCCCCACCAAGCCCAGCGTCCTGCGCTCGCCGGGGGTGTAGGGGCCGTCGGCGAGCGCGATCCGGGCGCCCAGCAGCAGCAGGCTCTCGCGACCGGGCCCGGCCAGGTGCGGGGCGAGCGGGGCCAGGGCCTCGTGCAGCTCTATCTCCATGGTGACCCCGTCGGAGCCCACCGCCGCGAGCAGGGCGACCAGCTGCTCCTCGGAGCAGCCGGTGAAGCCGGCGGCCCGCACCCCCTCCACGGCCGCCTCGCGGGACGACCGCGCCTCGCAGCCGCCCACCGCCAGCACCGCCAGCGCGACGGCGTGCACGGCGTCGCGGAGCATGGCGCCCAGCCGGGTGGTGGTGGGGTGGTCGAGGGCGTCGGTGCCGAAGTGCCCCTCGCAGGCCGCGCACTCCAGCACGGGCCCGGCCTCGCCTCTCGGCAGCACGGGGAGGCCGAGCACCACCAGGCGGCGGCGCCCGGTGCGGCGTCTGTAGTTGCGGTCGCCGCCGCAGGAGGGACAGAAGAACTCGCCGTCGTCGACCGTGTGCCAGGCCGTGCGGACGCCCGCCAGCCGCAGTCTCCGGCCGTCCCGGCCCCGGGGGTGCACCACTGCCGTACCTCCGTCACGCTCCTGCGCCATTGCCGCGTGGGCGTGATGTTAACCACATCGATGAGGTGCCGTCAGTACCCCGGAAGTCACCCGTCTCTTCCCCTCGTGGCCCTTGCGAGCCGGGCCGGAGGGCGTACGCGCAGGTCGGGAAGGGTCGCGCGGCGCCCCCGCGCCGGGTGGAAACCTTTGCGAAAGCATGGGGCGCCGAGGACGCCCGGAGCCCCGGCAAACGGCTCGCGTACCGCCGCCGCGGCCAGCAGGATGACGCCCGTGAACACCATCCACCCGAACGACGCGGACATCACGCGAGCCGGCGCCGGCGGCATCGCGGGCGCCGTGACCGTCACCGGTCCGGAGCGCACGGGCGAACAGCGGCTTCCCGGCGGAAGACGGCTGGGCTGGGCGGAGTGGGGGCCGCGGGACGGCCTCCCCGTGCTGTTCTGCCCGGGCGCGGGCACCAGCAGACACCTGGGGTTCGGCGCCGGCGCGGTCGCCCGGCTCGGAGTGCGGCTGATCTCCCTGGACCGGCCCGGCCTGGGCGCCTCCGGTCCGCTCCCGGGGCGCACCTTCGCCGATTTCGCCGAGGACGTCCGCGCGTTCACCGCCGCCCGGGGCCTGGGGCGGCCCGCCATGGTGGGCAACTCCCAGGGGGCGCCGTTCGCCCTGGCCTGCGCCGAGCGGGACGTGGTGGCGGCGCTCGCGGTGGTGTCCGGGGCGGACGAGGTCGCCGAGCCGCGGTTCGCCGACGTGCTCCCTCGGGAGCTGCGGCGGCTGGTGGACACCGCCGTCGCCGATCCGCCCGCCGCGGAGCGGATCTTCGCCGGTCTCACACCCGGCGCCCTGCGCGAGATGATCGTGTCGAACAGCCCCGAGTGCGATCTGGCGGTCTACCGGGACCCCGCCTTCGACGCCGCCTGGCGGCGCGCCCTGGAGGAGGGCTTCGCCCAGGGGCCGGGCGGCTACGCCCGCGACACCGCCCTGGCCATGGGCCGCTGGAGCGCCCACGGGCTCGACCCTTCGCGCATCGCGGTGCCGGTGGACCTGTGGTACGGCGAGGAGGACACCGGCCACTCCCCCGACCGGGGCGCGGGCCTGGCCGCCCGCATCCCCGGTGCGGTGCGCCGCACCGTCCCCGGCGCCGGAGGCGCGGTGCTGTGGACGCACGCCGGGGAGATCCTGCGCACCCTGCTGGGGCACGCCCGTCCCCCGCGGTGACCTCGTGGAGACGGCCCGCCCCCGCCGGACGTTCGTCCGGCGGGGGCGGGCCGTCTCCCGGCGGAAGAGCGCGGCCGTCGGTCACAGGGCCATCGGGCCGCCGGTCCTCCCGGCCGTCAGCGGTAGGCGCGGTTGACGGCGGAGACGATCGCCTTCAGCGAGGCACGGGTGGTGTTGGGGTCGATGCCGATGCCCCACAGCACCTTGCCGTCGATGGCGCACTCGATGTACGAGGCGGCCTGCGCGGAGGCTCCCTCGCTCATGGTGTGCTCGGTGTAGTCCAGCAGCCGGGCGTCGATGCCGATGCCCTCCAGCGCGTCGAAGAACGCGGAGATCGGGCCGTTGCCGCTGCCGGTCAGCACGGTGTCGGTGCCGTCGACGGCCGCCTCGACGGTGAGGGTGTCCACGCCGTCGGTGTCGGTGGTGGTCTGGCCGTTGCGGACCTGGATGCGGCCCCAGGGGTTGTCGGGGTTGGGCAGGTACTCGTCGCGGAAGGTCTCCCAGATCTGCGCCGGGGTGATCTCGCCGCCGTCCGCGTCCGTCCTGGCCTGGATGATCTTCGAGAACTCGATCTGCATCCGGCGCGGCAGGTCCAGCTTGTGGTCGTTCTTCAGGACGTAGGAGACGCCGCCCTTGCCGGACTGGGAGTTGACGCGGATGACCGCCTCGTAGGAGCGTCCGACGTCCTTGGGGTCGATGGGCAGGTACGGCACCGCCCACTCGATCTCCTCCACCGGCTTGCCGGCCGCGGCCGCGTCGGCCTCCATGGCCTCGAAGCCCTTCTTGATGGCGTCCTGGTGGGAGCCGGAGAAGGCGGTGTAGACCAGGTCTCCCGCGTACGGGTGGCGCGGGTGGATCTCCATCTGGTTGCAGTACTCGGCGGTGCGGCGGATCTCGTCGATCCCGCTGAAGTCGATCTGCGGGTCGATGCCCTGGCTGAACAGGTTCATCCCCAGCGTGACCAGGTCCACGTTGCCGGTGCGCTCGCCCTGTCCGAACAGGCAGCCCTCCACCCGGTCGGCGCCGGCCATCACGGCCAGCTCGGCGGCGGCCACGGCGGTGCCGCGGTCGTTGTGCGGGTGGGTGGACAGGCAGACGAACTCGCGCCGCGACAGGTTCCGCGACATCCACTCGAAGCGGTCGGCGTGGGTGGAGGGCGTGGAGCGCTCGACGGTGGCGGGCAGGTTCAGGATGATCTCGCGGCCCTCCTCGGGCTGCCAGACGTCCATGACCGACTCGCAGACCTCCAGGGCGAAGTCCAGCTCGGTGTCGGTGAAGATCTCCGGGCTGTACTGGTAGCCGAAGACCGTCTCGTCGCCCAGGATCTTCTCGGCGTACTCGACCACCAGGCGGGTGCCGTCCACGGCGATCTGCCGGATGTCGTCCCTGGAGCCGCGGAAGACCACGCGCCGGAAGACCGGGGCGGTGGCGTTGTACAGGTGGACCGTGGCGCGGTGGGCGCCGGCCAGGGACTGCACGGTGCGCTCGATCAGGTCCTCGCGGGCCTGGGTCAGCACCGAGATCGTCACGTCCTCGGGGATGGCGCCCTCTTCGATGATGGAGCGCACGAAGTCGAAGTCGGTCTGGCCGGAGGAGGGGAAGCCGACCTCGATCTCCTTGTAGCCCATGCGGACCAGCAGGTCGAACATCTCGCGCTTGCGGGCGGGCGACATCGGGTCGATCAGCGCCTGGTTGCCGTCGCGCAGGTCGGTGGACAGCCAGCGGGGGGCCTTGGTGATCCGCTTGTCGGGCCAGGTGCGGTCGGGCAGCTCGACGGCCTCGTAGCCGCTGTAGCGGTGGATCGGCATGCCCGAGGGCTTCTGGGTCACCGTGGCGGCGGTGACGGGCGTGGGGCGGCCTACGCGGGAGGAATCACTGCTCATGTGGACTGGGCTCCTGTGGAGGGCGATGGGCTTCGAAACGCTTTCCGAACGCTTTCGAAGGGGCCGACGACGGCATCACCGAACTCCGCGGGGAGGGGGTCGGCCGTGTGACTACAGGCCCTCGCCGCGGCAGCTAAGGAGAAGCAGCCCAAAACGCATGATGCGGTTCAGCGTAACCGAGGCGGACGGTGCGTGGCGGCGCGTATCAGTATGCGAGAACTCACATGGGTGAGCACGGCTCTCACGGACCGGCCCCCGCACCCCGCCGGGGCGGGGTGCGGGGGCCGGGTCGTACGGCGGCCTGCGGGCGCGCCCTCTTCCGGGTGTTTCTAGAAGCCGAGCCTGCGCAGCTGCTTGGGGTCGCGCTGCCAGTCCTTGGCGACCTTGACGTGCAGGTCGAGGTAGACGGGGGTGCCCAGCAGCGCCTCGATCTGCTTGCGGGACTTGGTGCCGACCTCCTTGAGCCGGCTGCCCTTGGGGCCGATGACGATGCCCTTCTGGCTGGGGCGCTCGATGAAGACGTTGGCGTGGACGTCCAGCAGCGGCCGGTCCGCCGGGCGCCCCTCGCGCGGCGTCATCTCCTCGACCACCACGGCGATGGAGTGCGGCAGTTCGTCGCGCACTCCTTCCAGCGCCGCCTCGCGGATCAGCTCGGCGACCATGACCTGCTCGGGCTCGTCGGTGAGGTCACCGTCCGGGTAGAGCTGCGGGCCCTCGGGCAGCAGGGGCACGAGCAGGTCTGCCAGCAGACCCACCTGGTCGCCCGCGGTGGCGGAGACGGGGACGATCTCGGCCCACTCGATACCCAGTTCCTTGCCGAGCCGGTCGACGGCCACGAGCTGCTCGGCCAGCGCCCTGGAGTCCACCAGGTCGGTCTTGGTGACGATCGCGACCTTCGGGGTGCGCTTCAGAGCCGCCAGCTCGCCCGCGATGAAGCGGTCACCGGGGCCGATCCTCTGGTCGGCCGGCAGGCAGAAGCCGATCGCGTCGACCTCGGCCCAGGTGGTGCGCACCACGTCGTTGAGGCGCTCGCCCAGCAGGGTGCGCGGCTTGTGCAGGCCGGGGGTGTCCACCAGGACGAGCTGCGCGTCGGGGCGGTGGACGATGCCGCGCACGGTGTGGCGGGTGGTCTGCGGGCGGTTGGAGGTGATCGCGACCTTCGTTCCCACCAGGGCGTTGGTGAGGGTCGACTTGCCCGCGTTGGGGCGGCCGACGAAGCAGGCGAAGCCCGCGCGGTGCGGCGCGGACCCCGTCTGCTGCTCGGGCCGGGGGGAGGGGGAACGGTCGCTCATGGTGGCCATTCTCCCCGATCCGCGGGGCGCCCCGTACCGGCCGCGTCCCGCCCCCTCCTCCGCCCGGCGGTTCAGCCCGCGGTGACGGTGGAGCGGACCGCGCCGTCGGGGCCGGCGAGCAGCACCGGGGTGGCCGGGCCGCCCAGGTCGTGGACGGCGGCGAGGTCGGCGGAGGGCACGGCGGGCGCCTCGGAGACCACGGCCGCGGCCTCCAGGGACTTGGCCCCGGACGCCACCGCCATCGCGACGGCCGTCTGCAGCGCGCTCAGCCGGAGCGACTTCAGGGCGACGGTTCCGGCCACGTACGTGCGCCCGGTCTCGTCGCGCACGGCCGCGCCCTCGGGCACGGCGTTG
Organism: Streptomyces sp. ICN903; assembly: GCF_022015835.1. Taxonomy (NCBI): domain Bacteria; kingdom Bacillati; phylum Actinomycetota; class Actinomycetes; order Kitasatosporales; family Streptomycetaceae; genus Streptomyces; species Streptomyces sp. ICN903. Next base: position 5,424 of record NZ_JAKMAY010000231.1, read on the forward strand.
CGGGCCCGCGCGCTGCGCGCGAGGGTGACGATCTTGCGGTCTTCGGGATCCAGGTCGGCGGGTTCGCTCATGCGGGTGAGCATATGTGCTCACCGCGCGAAGGGGCGGCCCGGGCCGGGAACGGGCGCCCTGCCGTCCCCTTCCGCGCCCGCCGCCCTTCGGCCCCGCCCGTCAGCCGCCGGCCTCGGCCGCCGCCTCGTCCTCCGGCTCCGGCGCGGGGGCGCGGACCGGCTCGACCAGGACCGTGACGATGCGGTTGCGGCGGCCGGCCGGGGACTCGGCGGTGAGCCGCAGGCCGCGCAGCGCCGGCTCGCCCCGGTGCTCGCCGCGCCCCTCGGGCACCTCCACCGTCGCGGTGGCGCCCGCGATGGGGACGCGGCCCAGGAGCTTGGCCAGCAGCCCGCCGACCGTCTCCACGTCCTCGTCCTCCAGGTCCAGGCCGTACAGCTCGCCCAGGTCGCCCAGGTCCAGGCGGGCGGTGACCCGGTGGCGGCCCTCTCCCAGGTCCTCGACGGGCGGCAGCTCCCGGTCGTACTCGTCGGTGATCTCGCCGACGATCTCCTCCAGGATGTCCTCGATGGTGACGATCCCGGCGGTGCCGCCGTACTCGTCGACCACGACGGCGACGTGGTTGCGGTCCTTCTGCATCTCGCGCAGCAGGTCGCCGGCGTTCTTGGTGTCGGGGACGAAGACGGCCTGCCGCATCGCCGTGGAGACCAGGTCGTTCTCGGTCTCGCGGTTGATGTGGACCTTCCGGGAGAGGTCCTTGAGGTAGACGATGCCGACGATGTCGTCCTCGTTCTCGCCGGTCACCGGGATGCGGGAGAAGCCCGAGCGCAGGGCCAGGGTGAGCGCCTGGCGGATGGTCTTGAACCGCTCGATGGAGACCAGCTCGGTGCGCGGCACCATCACCTCGCGCACCAGGGTGTCGCCCAGTTCGAAGACCGAGTGCACCATGCGGCGCTCCTCGTCCTCGATCAGCGCCTCCCGCCCCGCCAGGTCCACCATGGCCCGCAGTTCGGCCTCGGTGGCGAACGGGCCCTTGCGGAAGCCCTTGCCCGGGGTCAGGGCGTTGCCCAGGAGGATCAGCAGCTGCGGCAGCGGGCCGAGCACACGGGCCAGCGGCAGCAGCACGTACGCGGCGGCCGTGGCGGTGTTCAGCGGGTGCTGGCGGCCGATGGTACGCGGCGAGACCCCGACGGCGACGTAGGAGACGAGCACCATCGCGCCGCCGGCCGCCGCCAGCGCCTGCCAGGTGCTGGCGAAGGTGTGCAGGAAGCCGTAGGTGACCAGGACTCCGGCCGACATCTCGGCGGTCACCCGCAGCAGCAGGGCGAGGTTGAGGTACCGGGTGGGGTCGGCCGCGACGGCGGCCAGCTTGTCGCCGCCGCGCCGCCCGGAGCGTACGGCCTCCTCGGCGCGGTAGCTGGTGGTGCTGGCCAGGCCGGCCTCGGCGCAGGCGGCCAGCCAGGCGAGGCCGACCAGGAGGACCGCCGCGGCGATCAGCGGGGTGCTCATGTCGTCGTCGGGGCCGGGGAGGGCCCCTCCAGGCCGCGCTCGGCGCGCCAGCCGTCGACGATCGCCGCCTGGAGACCGAACATCTCGGTCCGCTCGCCGGGCGTCTCGTGGTCGTAGCCGAGCAGGTGGAGCACCCCGTGGACGGTGAGCATCTGCAGCTCCTCGTCCATGGAGTGCTTCGTCGGGGCGTCGGCGCCCTGCTTCTCGGCGACGTCGGGGCAGAGCACGATGTCGCCGAGGAGGCCCTGCGGGGGCTCGTCGCCGTCCTTGGAGGGCGGGCGCAGCTCGTCCATGGGGAAGGACATCACGTCGGTCGGGCCGGGCAGGTCCATCCACTGCTTGTGGAGCTGCTCCATGGCGTCGGTGTCGACGGCGATCACCGACAGCTCCGACAGCGGGTGGATGCGCATCCGGGCGAGGGCGTAGCGGGCGATGTCGAGGATCGCCCGCTCGTCGATCTCGCGGCCGGACTCGTTGTTGACGTCGATCGACATGTGGGTGGCGGTTGCTTTCCGTTACTTTCGGTCACTGCCGTCGGTGGTGCCGTGGCTGTCGTCGTAGCGCTGGTAGGCGTCGACGATACGGCCGACCAGCTTGTGCCGCACGACGTCGGTGCTGGTGAGCCGGGAGAAGTGGACGTCCTCCACGCCTTCGAGGATCTCCTGCACCTGGCGCAGGCCGCTCCTGGTGCCGCCGGGCAGGTCGACCTGGGTGACGTCGCCGGTGATCACGATCTTGGAGTCGAAGCCGAGCCGGGTGAGGAACATCTTCATCTGCTCGGGATTGGTGTTCTGCGCCTCGTCCAGGATGATGAAGGCGTCGTTGAGCGTCCGGCCGCGCATGTACGCCAGCGGCGCGACCTCGATCGTCCCGGCGGCCATCAGGCGCGGGATCGAGTCGGGGTCGAGCATGTCGTGCAGCGCGTCGTACAGCGGCCGCAGGTACGGGTCGATCTTCTCGTAGAGGGTGCCGGGCAGGAAGCCCAGCCGCTCCCCCGCCTCGACGGCGGGCCGGGTCAGGATGATGCGGGTGACCTGCTTGGACTGCAGGGCCTGCACCGCCTTGGCCATGGCCAGGTAGGTCTTGCCGGTGCCCGCAGGGCCGATGCCGAAGACGACGGTGTGCTTGTCGATCGCGTCCACGTAGCGCTTCTGGTTGAGCGTCTTGGGGCGGATCGTGCGGCCGCGGTTGGACAGGATGTTCTGCGTGAGCACCTCGGCGGGTGTCTCCTCGGCGCCGCCGTCCGCGTCGCGGAGCATGGCGATCGATCGTTCCACCGCGTCCTCCGTCAGCGGTTGGCCGGTGCGCAGCACCAGCATCATCTCGTCGAACAGCCGCTGGACGAGTTCGACCTCCGCCGCCTCGCCGGTCGCGGTGATCTCGTTCCCGCGCACGTGGATGTCCGTCGACGGGAAGGACTTCTCGATCACACGGAGGAGGGAGTCGCCGGAACCCAGCACCGTCACCATCGGGTGCTTGGCCGGGACGGTGAAACGGGCACTCGCTTGGGTGGACCGTGCCTGGTCCGTCTGTGTCTGAGTCATGGGCCGGCTCTGTGGCCTGCGCGTCCCTCTCTGTCGCTGCTGTGCCGCCGGTCTGTCGCCGCCGCGCGCCTGGACTTCCAGGGTACGACGTGGCGCTGACAGGTCAGTAGCGATTTGTATGCCCGGCTCCGCGGGCGGGTGCCGCGGGGTGGGTCAGGGCCGGCGGAATCCGATGGTCGGCACCGCGCGGCGCAGCGGCCACGGCCGGGCGCAGCCGGGCAGCAGGGCCTCCAGGAAGCCGTAGCGGCTCAGGGCGGCCGGGTCCTGCTCGTCGAAGTCGCGTACGCGCTGCCACCAGGCGGCGACCTCGACCCAGCCCGGCGCGGACAGCGAGCCGCCGAACTCCTGCACCGACAGGGCGGCGGTGAGTCCGGCGAAGGCCAGCCGGTCGGCCAGCGGCCAGCCGGCCAGGGTGCCGGTGACGAAGCCGGCCACGAACACGTCCCCGGCGCCGGTGGGGTCCAGGGCCTCCACCGAGATGGCGGGCACCTCGGCGGTCTCGCCCGTGGCGCCGTCCACCGCGACGGCGCCCTCGGCCCCCATGGTCACCACGGCCAGCGGCACCCTCTCGGCGAGGCGGCGGGCGGCGGCGCGGGGGCAGTCGGTGCGGGTGTAGCGCATCGCCTCCTGGGCGTTGGGCAGGAACGCGTCGCAGTGCTCCAGGTCGGCGAGGTCGTCCGGGTCCCAGCGGCCGGTCTCGTCCCAGCCGATGTCGGCGAAGACCCGGCTGCCGGAACGGGCCGCCCGCGCGATCCACTCCTGGCGCCTGCCGGGCTGGAGGGAGGCGACGCAGGCGCGGGCGGCGGGCGGGGCTCCGG
>NZ_JAKMAY010000232.1:0-9234 GCF_022015835.1 Streptomyces sp. ICN903
CCCCCGCACGGCGCCGCGTCGCGCGGTCCCCACCCTCATCGTCCCCACCGGCGACGCGGCGCGAGTCGGAAGTGCGCCATCGGCGGCGCGAGCCCCCGAAGCCGTGGTTCCCGGGCGGGCTTCCGGCCACCTGCGCACCCGGCGTCCGGCCCGCACCCGCCCACGGCGTGTCACCACCGCGCGGGAATGTCCTGAAACAGCCCCCTGCGCACCGGCTGTGCGGGCACTCCGTCCACCAGTGCCGAGTGGAGGACGGGGGGACGGGATGCCGCTGCACGCGATCACCTCGGGGGCGCTCCATGTGCCCCGGGGCCACGAGTGGATCGTCCTGGCGGTCTTCCTCGCCTCGCTCGCGGTCGTCCTGTACGTCGCCACGGGCGGAAGGAGGTGAAGCCCGTGCCTCACCATGCGGTCAGCAAGTACCAGCCGCCCGCGGACGTGCCGTCCATGGGCGTCTTCATGCCGGCCCTCACCGTGATCACGGTGGTCCTGATCCTGGTCCTCGGGGGCAGGCGGTGACCGAAGGGGAGAGGGATCCGCGGGAGGAGGGGGAGTCGGGCACCGGCGTCGTGCGGTGGCTCGCGATCATCACCGGTGTCCTCCTCGCCGCCTGGTCCTCCGCCCTGCTCGCATCGCATGCCGCGGGCGGCGCGGACGGGTGGCGGGGTGTCCGCGACGCCCTGGGCTCCGCCTTCGGCGTCTCGCTGACCCTCACGCTCCTCGCCGCCGGCCCCGCCGGCGGCGGAAGGCCCGGGTGGGTACGGGGGGCGGCATGGGCCGGCCTCGTCGTGCTCGCCGCCCTGCAGGGGGTCCGGATCGCGGACTGACCCCGTGGCGTCCCCCGGCCGGGAGCCCGTTTGCGGCGGTGGCCGGAGGGAAGCCGGTTGTCCAGCCAACACGCTTCGCACACAGGCCTGTTGACAGTTCCCCGTATGAGTGCGGGAGAGCGGGTTCCCGCGCCGGCGCCCCGTCCGGGCAAAGCCGCCGGAAACCCGCGGCGGGGTCGCGCCCCCTCCCGCACCCGACTCGCCCGACTCACCCGACCGAAAGGAATCGCAGTGGCTTCGTACTCCTCTCCGCAGGGCCACCCCGGCGCCCCGGGGCCGGCCGGACGTCCGCCCCGCAACGGGCTGGGCATCGCCGCCCTCGTGGTCGGCGTGGCCGGTCTGCTGCTGTTCTGGACCCTCATCGGCGGTGTGCTGCTGGGCATCGCGGCCATCGTGCTGGGCGTCATCGGCTACCGCCGCGTCAAGAGGGGCGAGGCGACCAACGGCGCGATGGCCCTGATCGGCGCGATCGCGGGCGCCATCGCGCTGGTGGCCTCCGTCGCCGTCATCGCCGCCGGGGTGTCGTTCCTGAACTCCGAGGAGTTCGGCAACCTGGACGAGTGCCTGCGGAACGCCGGCAGCGCGGCCGAGGAGCAGCAGTGCGAGCGGGACTTCCGCGACGAGCTGGAGCGGCGCTGAGCCGGAAGCGCGCACGGCACGCCGTGTGCGCCCCGGGGTCTTCGCCGGCCCGTGGACCGGCGAAGACCCCGTGCACGGCGGAAACGGTGCGGCCGGTACGCGGTACGTCGGACCACCGGCCGCGCCCGGCGCGGAGGGCGGTCCTCCCCTCGCCTGTCGCGGCGGTCGCACCGCTCACACCGGTGTGACGGGCCAGCCGGTGGTGATCAGGTACTGGCCGAAGAGGTAGCCCGCCATGATCGCGACCTCCTGGCCGGGGAAGGTGTGCCCGGCGGCCTGGAGGCCGATGAGCAGGTCCGAGCCGAGGAAGGCCAGCGCACCCGTGCCCGCGCGGGCACCGGTGCCCAGGGCGGTGACGGCCATGGCCGTCAGGGCGAGGCTGTAACCCGCAACCGGCAGGCGCAGCCGCTTCTCCAGGCCCGGGGCGATGGCGGCGTTGGCCGCGGCCCAGCCGGCCAGGCCGGCCGCCGCGATCCAGGGGCGGCGGCGCAGGCCCTTCAGCGCGCCCTGGCGTACGTAGCCGGCCGTGTAGCTGGCCTGGGTGCCCAGGAAGGCGGCCATGCCCAGGAGGAAGGCGGGCTCGTACTCGTCGGCGAGGAGGGCGGTGTCGCCGGCCGTGGCGCAGGCCAGTCCGGCCAGCAGGGTCCTCGGGGCGGGGGCGTCCGCCGTCTCGCGGCGGCGCAGCGCGTGGGCGGCCAGCGCCGGCATCAGCAGCGGCTTGCCGGCGCGGGCGGCGCCGCGCGGGCGGCGGGCGGTGGCCAGCAGGTCGGCCGCCGCGAGCGCGCCGAAGGCGACCAGCGCGCCCCTGCCGTGACCGTCGGGGCGGGTGAGCCGGGCCGCCGCCCGGCGGGTGCGGCGCGCGCCGCGCTCCAGAGCCGTCGCGAAGATCGTCATGGGGGCAGTCTGGCGGCCCCGGCGGCGCCCTTCAACGGTCCGGCCCGACCGGGAACGGCCGGACGTGGCCGGGAACGGCCGGGTGCGGCCCGGCGCGACCAGGCACGGCCCGGTTCGGCCGGAGGATCAGGTGTGGCCGGGGCCGCCGGAACCGAAGCCGCCGCTGCTGCCGGGGCTCCAGGTGGGGCGCTTGTCGGGATCGACGGGGTGGGTGTCCTCGTGCTCCTGGAGCTCGTACGGGAGCCGGCGCCTGCCGTCGCGGGGCAGTTCCTCGTCCTCCCGGACGCCGTCCTCGTAGACGACGGGCTCGTCCGGGCACTCGGTCGGGGTGGAGACCCCCTCGTCGCCGCGCTTGAGGAGGCGCAGCCCGTACACCACGGCCAGGATCAGCAGGCCCGCCACCACGATTCCCGCGATGAGGGGGCCGATGCCGATCGTCAGGTCGGAAGCGGCCAGTGGGATGTGATCCGCTGCGTAGATGCCGTTCATGGCCTTCGGGTACCCCCGCGCGGCCCGGTCACTCGGCCCGGGGCGGCCCCTGCCGGTCTCCGGCTCCCGGGGCCGCCGTGCCCGCCCCGAGCGCGCTCTCGGCCGCCCGTATGGCGTCCCGGTAGGCGCGGGCCGCCGCCCGCAGGGCCGTCTCGGGGTCGGTGCCCCGGGCCTCGGCGCGGGCGGCCAGGGCCAGCAGCTCGTAGCCGATGCCCTCGCCCGCCGGGAGGGCGTCGATGCCCGCGGCGCGGGCCCGGCCGGCCAGCTTCGCGGCCAGGGCGAGGGCGGGCTGGCCCAGCGGGATGCCCTCGGTGACCGACTCGCGCCGCTTCTCGACCGCCTTGGTGCGCAGCCAGTGCGCCTTGACCTCCTCGGGCGTCTCGGCGGTCTCGTCGCCGAAGACGTGGGGGTGGCGGTGGACCAGCTTCTCCACGATCGTGGCGGCCACGTCGTCGACGGAGAACGGCTCGTCGGGGTCGTCCTGGGCGATGCGGGCGTGGAAGACCACCTGGAGCAGCACGTCGCCCAGCTCCTCGCGCAGGGCCTCGCGGTCGCCCTCCTCGATGGCCTCGACCAGCTCGTACATCTCCTCGACGCCGTACTTGACCAGGTCCTCGCCGGTGCGGGTGCCGCTCCAGGGGCACTCGGCGCGGATGCGGTCCATGACCTGCACCAGGTCCAGCAGTCGGGCGCCGGGCAGGTCGTAGGAGCCGGGCAGCAGCTCCAGTTCGGGCATCGCCTCGCGGCCGGAGCCGGCCATGCGGGCCAGCCCGTCGGTCAGCTCCGGTTCGCCCTCGGCGCCGGCGAGGACCACCACCGTCCGCCCGCCGCCCGCCGGGGCGCCGTCGCCGCCGTCCGCGCCCGTGCAGGCGTCCACCAGTTCACGGGCGGTGGGCCGGACGTCCTCCACCTCGACACCCGCGTCCCGGACGTACGGGAGCTGCGGGTGGCCGGGGTCCGGGCACAGGACGCGGTCGGCCGTGCGCAGCGCCTGCCAGGCGGGCCAGGACAGCAGTCCGGGCGCGACGCGGTGGCTGGTGGTGAGCAGGACGATGCGGCCGGTGGCGGGGGCCGGCGCGGGGCTGGAGAGGTTCACGCCCCGAACGTAACCGATGGGGGCCGGTCCCCGTGCGGGGACCGGCCCCGGCCGGGAGCGCGCGGCCGTCAGGCGGGCTGCTGCGGCTCGGGATCGGAGACGTTCCTGATCCACGGCTCCTCGGCGTCGGTCAGGGTGATCTGCTTGTCGTCCCAGGCGCCGAAGCGCGGGTTGACGGTCACGTCCAGCTTCTCGGAGGCCTCGGTCAGAGCCCGCGTGATCTCCTGCTGACCCTGCGGCGTCTGGAGGTTGGCGCCCAGCTTCCCGGCCAGTTTCTGGACCAGCAGCTGGGAGCGCACCGCCTGGTCGATCTCGTCGGGCGCCACGGCCCGCTGCTGGAGCATCATCGCCTCCAGCTGCTCGGGGCCGCCCACGTTGCGCTCGGCCTCCTCGCGCGCCCGCTGGACCTCGCCGCGGTTCACCGTCACCCCGGCGTCGTCGGCGGCCCGCTCCAGCACCCGCTCGAAGACCAGGGAGCCGACCGTGCCGCGGGTGAGCTGCTCGGTGTTCCGGATCAGCTCGGCGCTGCGGTCCGACTCGCCCTGCGCGGCCCGTACGGCCCGCACCTGCGACTGCACCTGCTCCATGGTGATCCGCTCGCCGCCGACGACGGCCGCCGCGCCCGGGTGGGCTTCGCTGCCGCACGCGGTCAGCAGCGGCGCCGCGACGAGCACCGCCGCCGCGGCTGAGAGGGAGAGCGAGGTCCTGCGGCGGAACATTGAGCCTCCTGAGTGCGGCTGTGGAACGGGTGGTGTGGACGGTGCTGGGGAACACCTGTGCAATGCCGTCCCGGCGATGATCGATGCTAGGCAGTCGGCGTGGCTCCCACCACCGTTTCGGCACTGTTTCGGCAAACGAGCGGGCGGCCGGGGGGATACGTACCGCTCTTCCCGGAGCCGGACGGCGGGACCCGGGGGGACGGGGGGCGGCTCGGGCAGTGTTCGCCGGTCGTTACCACTCCGTACACCCGGGTGCCCGAGAGTGGCCTCCGTGTCCAACGAAACAGCCGTGCAGTCCCCGGAGCGCGGCCCCGACGCCGGCGCGGGCTCCGGGCAGAGCGACCTCACGCGGAAAGCGGCCCTCCCCGGGGTTCCGGCGCCCGCCGCCCACTCGTCCTCCTCCGCTCCCGGATCCGTTCCCGGGCGCGAGCCCGCCACCGAGCCCGCCGCCGGATCCGCGCCGCGCGAGCACCGGCACGACATCGACCTGATGCGGCTGATCTGCTCGGTCGCGGTGATGCTGGGCCACGTCGGCGGGGTGTTCATCGCCGCGGTCGGGCGTGAGGAGTCGGGCGGGCCCGGCGCCTACTGGACCGGGCACGTCGTGGAGGCGCTCAACCCGTTCGCGGTGCCCATGTACTTCGCCATCGCGGGATGGGCGGTGCTGGTCGGCGCGCCGCCGCGCGACAGCCGCCGCATGTGGCGGCGGATCGTGCGCAACTCGGTGCCGCTGTTCGTCTGGACGGCCCTGTATCTGCTGTGGGGCCGGGCGTGGGGCACCAACGACGGGCCGGTGTCGCGGCTGGCGGTGGAGGCCCTGTTCGGGTCGGTGCGGCCCGCGTACCACCTGTGGTTCATGTACGCCTACATACCGCTGATCGCCGCCCTGGCCTTCGTGGTGCTCGTGCGGGCCGGGAAGCGGCCGTGGGGCCTGGGCGCGGTGCTGCTGGTGCTCGCGTCGGCGCCCTCCCTGATGGGCGACCTGGAGCGGTGGACCGGCTGGGACCTGCCGCGCTTCGGCTGGGGCTTCGGCGTCTACCAGGTGGCGTACGCGCTGGGCGGCGCGATGCTGTTCGCCCTCCCGGCCGGGGCCCTGGGCCGCCTGGCGGGCCGCCGGTGGGTGTGGGCCGTGCCGATGGCGCTGACGATGGCCGGGGTGCTCTGGTATCACACGCGGATCCACTACGTGATCCCCAACGCGCACCTCCTGGTCGCCGTGATGACCGGCTGTGTGCTGCTCATGGTCACCCGGGTGCGGGTTCCGGACCGGTGGATCCCGTCGCTGTCGAAGCTGGCCGGGGCGTCGCTGGGCGCCTACATGGTGCACGTGATGGTGATCTCGGCGATCGTGGAGCCGCTGGTCTCCGCGGATGTGCCGGGGGCGGTGGCCGGGCCGCTGTTCGTGGTGCTGCTGGCCGCCACGGTCGTGGTGTCGTTCGGTGCCAGCCTGCTGTGGGGGCGGCTGGGGCTGCGCAGGTATCTGGGTTAGCCGTGCCGACCGGCCGGCGGCCCGTGCCGGAGCCCACCGGGGCTCCGGCACGGGCCGGGTCCGCCTGGTCCGCTCACTTCCCGCGGGCGCGGGCGGCCGCCGCCCGCCTGACCCGGCGCGCGGCGCGCAGCGCCTGGTCACTGCCCGGCAGACGGCGCACCAGCCCGGGCGCGAGCCCTCCGGGCAGGCCGAGCGCGGTCAGCCGGCGCCGCTTGAAGTAGCGGACCGTGGTGTCGTCCAGGTGGGCCGCCAGCCACGCCTCGGCCTCGGCCCGCAGGGCGGGGTACCGCTCGGCCTGCATGCAGTACCCGACGGCCCGCACCAGCGGCTCGGCCCGCCGCACCGCCTCCGCGGACTCGGTGACCACCTCGCCGCGCGGGCCGCCCCCCTCTCCCGGGGCCTCCAGATCGGGCACGAGGGCGTCGACGAGGGTCAGCGGGACGCGGTTGCTGTTCTGGTACGGCGTCAGCCGGTCCAGCAGCGGCCCGGTGCCCACCCGGGCGACGGGCACGCCGTACAGGGCGGAGGCGGTGAGCAGCGCGGTGGAGAAGCAGCCCACGACCAGCTTCGGGCGGCACCGCCGGAAGACGGTCTCGGCCAGCATCGGCCGCTTCGGCACCACCAGCCGTACGCCGGTGTCGGCGGCGGCCTTGTCCAGCACCCTGGAGTAGCGGGCGGGCGCGGTGGGGTGGGGCTTGAACAGGACCGTGCGGTGCCCGGCCGCGGCGGCGCCGCGCAGCATCCGCTCGTGCAGCGCCTCCTCCTCGTCCGCGGTGAGGATGCCCAGTGCGGCCAGGTACTGGCCCAGCAGTACGGCGGTGGGCATGCCCTCGCCGTCCGGGTCGAGTTCGGCGTCCAGGCCGTCGTCCCCGGCGGCGTCGTCGAGTTCGTCCAGGACCGAGCGGAAGACCTCGTTCGGCACCAGTTCGGACGGCACCCCGTACTCGGTCAGCAGCAGCGGCGTCAGGCCGGGCACCAGATCGAGGTGGAGCAGCCGCTGGATGCGGCAGGCAAGGGTCTGCGGCAGCTTCTCGCGGGTGGGGCCGTAGCTCATCAGGCCGTCGGCGTAGACGTGGACGGAGGCGCTCGCGAAGATCGAGGCCAGCGCCCTCGCCGGGCTGACGTGCACGGACTCCACGACGAGGTCGACCGGCCCGTCCCCCAGGTCCCAGCTCGCGCGGAACATCCGCTCCCACAGCGGGCAGTCGTTGCCCGCCGGGCTCCAGGTGCTGGGGTGGTGGGGGCGTATGGCGTCGTTCCAGTCGACCACCCGGTCGAAGCGGGCGGCCAGCCGGCGCCAGCCGCGCATGCCGTCCAGCCGGGAGGCGGTCTCGGGCACCTCGGCGTTGTTGGAGACCAGCAGTACGCGCCGCGTCCGGTGCCACGGCCCGAACAGGCCCGCGTCCAGGGCGGCGGCGAGCGTGGCGGCGCCGTAGAGGGTGGAGACCTCGAAGATCTGGACGCGGGCGCCCCCGTCGGCGCCGCTCACGCTCCCGTCGCCGGTGGCGCCCGCGGTGTCCATGGCGCCGGTGGTGTCCGTGGTGCCAGCCATGTCAGGCCGCCTTCCGTGCCGTGCCGCCCAGCAGCCGCCGCAGCGTTCTGGCGCGCTCGTGGTCCATCGACGTCAGGGTCCGCTCCAGCACCTCGCGCGGCATCCGGCGCAGCGCCGCCGCCGACTCGTGCTTCAGCCGCCGCGCGGCGGCGGGCTCGTAGCGGTGGGCGTTCACCGCGTGGAAGGCGATCATGGCGCAGTAGGTCCGCACGATCTTGGGCAGGAAGCGCTCGGCCTCCCGGTCGGCGGCGACCTCGGCCAGGATCAGGTCGTGGGCCGGTATGAAGTCCAGTTGCCGGGCGTCGCGGATCTGGGTCAGCGAGGTGGTGACCCCGCGCCGGTAGAAGACGCCGAGCAGGCCGACCGTCGCGAACGTCTTCGCCCGCAGGTGGAGCTGCCACACGAAGACGCGGTCCTCGGCGGTGCGCAGATGGGTGGTGAACCGCATGCCCAGGCCGTCGCCGCCGGTCTCGAACAGGCCGCGCCGATAGATCCCGGCCCAGACGAAGGGATAGTCCACCATCGTCTCCATCTCGGCCGGCGCGATGGCGTCCCGGGTACTCAGCACCGCGTCCCGCCGCCGCGCCGGGGCCCGCTTGACGGTGCGGTCGCGTCCGGTGGACTGCACGTGGTCGGTGCGCACGAAGTCGCAGTCCAGTTCCTCGGCGGCGTGGAGCAGTTCCCGCAGATAGCCGGGCGCGTACCAGTCGTCGCCGTCGAGGAAGGTCAGGTACTCGCCCTCGGCGGCCTCGATGCCGGTGTTGCGGGCCTGCGCGATCCCCCGGTTCTCCTCGTGCCGCACCAGCCGGGCGCGCGGCAGGTCGTTCACGGCCCGGTCGAGGATCTCCGCGGTGGCGTCCGTGGAGCAGTCGTCGACCAGGACGAACTCCGTACCCGGCCGCGCGTTGGCCGCGAGGCTGCGCAGGGTGTCCTGCGCGTACTCCTGGACGTTGTGGAAGGGGACGATCACTGAGAGCTTCGGCACGTGGTTTCCAGACGCTGCGGACAGGGCGGCGGGCCGGACGCCCGCGGTCCACGGCCGCCGGCCCCTCGGGCGGAGGCTAGTCACGCGCCGGTCACGCCGGGTGCCGTCGAGGGGACACCCGGGTGAACTCTGAACGTACGCCCGGTGGACGGCCTCCCGGCGGGCTGTCCGGCGGGCTGCCCGGCCGGCGGTCCGGCCGCCCCGGTCAGCGGCCGAGCCGCTCCAGGCACAGCGCCTCGTCCTGGCGGAGCTGGACGACCACCGGGTCGTGCGGGCCGCGTTCGGCGGTGTACTCCTGGGCGAGCCGGCTGATCTCGGGCAGCGCCCGCGCGTACTGGCCGGTGTCCAGCAGCACCGTCGCGTACTGCTTGCGCAGGCTGCGGACGACGGGCGAGTGCGCCCCGTGCTCGGCGACGGCGGCCGGGAGGGCGTCGCCCAGGAGGTCGGCGACGCGCGTGTAGTGGCCGGAGGAGAGCAGGGCGCGGACCTCCTCCAGGGTGGCGCCCAGATCGGCCTGCGGTGGGGGCGGTCCGAAGCCGGGGGC